>NZ_JAUPTE010000028.1:0-71024 GCF_036701705.1 Microcoleus sp. w1-18aA5
TTAGTTACCTCAGTAGATATATTCTCTTTGTTTACTTATCTTAACATAGTTCGGTTTTTTTGCGCCGACCTACTTATAAGTTGGTATAATCAGCGGTTTAAACCGCTGATTATACCAGACCCCGTTTTATTGGTCAGCAGACAGAATCTGCGATCGCGGAAAACCTGTACAGCCATTGCTGGAAGGGTATGTAAGTATTTGGCCAGCATATACTTGGTTGTTTCCTTCACGATAACACTTACCGTGCCCTAAACGCAATATCCGAAACAAACGAAATATTCAAATTCCCAAAGGGGACAGTTCGATCGCCCGAAATTCCCCATCCCGACTCAAGACGGATGCCGCGCAGAGGTACAATAGGACGATCGCATTCCCCAACTCCCACCGTGATAGAGCGCTACACTCTGCCCGAAATGGGTAACATCAGATAAAAAACAGTAAAAAACTAGAAAAAGGTTTATTGCAAGCTGGTTTTCGGCCAGTAGCAAGTGTTGAAATCAATGGTGCTTTTGTTTCAAGATGAGCATCGATCGCCCAAAAATAACGGATAATGACACTATCGCCAACATTGAGGGGAAAAAGATGACTTCTCAAACGATCGAACTTTTGGAAGATTTGCTAGGCAAGTTACAACACTTACTCCCGGAAAATCAGCAGCTTCTGTTAACTTTTGCAGAGTTTTTGCTGGAACGACAGATGCGATCGAACCCCGAAAACACTTCAGTTGAAGCTGAACCTCCTCCTGGGCAACAACGGGTTTTGGGCCTGCATCAAGGGATGGGCTGGATGAGTGAGGATTTTAACGAGCCACTTTCTGATGCGTTTTGGTTGGGTGAAGCATGAATATTTTGCTGGATACCCACGTCTTGATTTGGCTGGCGATCTCTCCCCAAAACTTATCGCAACAAGCGACGAATATTATCACCGATCCCACTCATACTTTATTTACGAGCTTGGTTAGTATTTGGGAAATGCAAATTAAGCTTCAGCTTGGGAAGTTAACACTGAACGTGTCCTTAACTGAATTGATAGAACGCCAGCAGCAAGTCAATGGATTGCAAATTTTGCCGATCGAGCTAGCTCATATTTTTGCATTAGACACATTGCCAAATGCTCATCGCGATCCATTCGATAGACTCTTAATTGCTCAAGCCGTTGTGACTCAAATGCCTATCTTAAGTATTGATGCTGTATTTGACAGCTACCCAGTACAAAGATTGTGGTAAAGCGATCGGTTGAATAGGCTTTAACTTAATAATCGGCGATCGGTAAAGAATATCGCACACAGAATCAGAAATCGGGTTTTTACCGAATCTGCCGACAAGAACGAAGTATTTTCTCCAAAAACCCGGTTTCTGGGCTCCTTGGCTCTTGCACCCCCACACAGATGTACAATAAGACGATCGCATTCCCCAACTCCCACCGTGATAGAGCGCTACACTTTGCCCGAAATGGGCAACATCTGGACTGAAACCGCCAAACTGAAAACCTGGCTGCAAGTAGAAATCGCTGTCTGCGAAGCTCAAGCCGAACTCGGCTACATCCCCGCCGCCGCAGTCGAAGAAATCAAAGCTAAGGCTAATTTTGACCCGAAACGAGTCCTCGAAATTGAAGCCGAAGTCCGCCACGACATGATCGCATTCTTGACAAATGTCAACGAATATGTAGGCGATGCCGGCCGCTACATTCACCTCGGCTTAACCAGTTCCGATGTGCTCGATACCGCTTTGGCGCTGCAATTAGTTGCCAGCGTCAATATCTTGTTAGAACGTGTCGAAGAATTGAGTCAAGCTATTCGCTATCAGGCTCAACAGCATCGCAATACCGTCATGGTTGGCCGATCGCACGGAATTCACGCCGAACCCATCACCTTTGGCTTTAAACTAGCAGGATGGCTGGCAGAAGTCTTTCGCAGCCGCGCCCGATTAGTGAATTTGCGATCGTCCATAGCAGTCGGCAAAATCTCCGGCGCAGTCGGAACCTATGCTAATATCGATCCGCGAATAGAAGCGATCGCCTGTCAAAACCTCGGACTCGAACCCGATACCGCATCCACTCAAGTCATTTCGCGCGATCGACACGCCGAATACGTCCAAACCTTAGCACTTTTAGCAGCATCGATCGAGCGTTTTGCAGTAGAAATTCGCAACCTGCAACGCACCGACGTTCTCGAAGTCGAAGAATTCTTTTCCAAAGGGCAAAAAGGCTCATCCGCCATGCCGCACAAACGCAACCCAATTCGATCGGAAAGACTGACAGGAATGGCGAGAATCGTCCGCGCCAACGCCGTCGCAGCCTTAGAAAACGTAGCGCTTTGGCACGAACGAGACATCTCTCACAGTTCCGTAGAACGGATGATTTTGCCCGACAGTTCTACAGTAACTCACTTCATGTTAGTAGAAACCACAGACTTAGTAAAACACCTGCTAGTCTATCCTGAAAATATGAAGCGAAACATGAACCTTTACGGCGGAGTCATCTTCAGCCAGCGCGTGATGTTAGCCTTAGTAGAAAAAGGCACCAGTCGCGAAGACGCCTACAAAATTGTGCAATCTTGTGCTCACGAAGCTTGGAACAAACCGGGCGGCAATTTCTACAATTTAATTGCTAAGGACGATCGGGTAACAGCTAAGATGACGACCAAAGAAATTGATGATTGTTTCGATCCGCAGTATCAATTGAGGCACTTAGATTTAGTCTATCAGCGCTTGGGAATTTAAAAATTTTTTGAATTTCCTACTAAAGATACAAGATGGATCGTAATCCTTCATCTATTTCTTCCTGTAAATCCTGTGGTATTGTGCCAATGCACTCAATTAAAAACGTTTTGTCCACAGTAAAAAGCTGAGAAATATTAGCCACAGAGTCCTTGGGTAAACCTGTGGCTTTACTCGGTAACGAGACATTACCTGGTGCTTCCGCTAACCGCAGATTAGAAGTAATGATGACGACGATTACAGTGCTAATCCGACTCTGAGTAAAAGTATTATCCTGAACAATTAAGACGGGACGACGATATCCAGGTTCTGAAGCAATTGGAGAGGGTAAGTTTGCCCACCAAATTTCTCCGCGATACATTACCAATCCTCATGGGGTAAGGACATAAATTGCATTTTTGCCAAGACTGGATCTAGTTCAGAGGACTCTTCAGAATAGACTTGATTTAGTTTGCTCAAAATTCGCTCGCGGTTGTGTCGCCGCAGATACGCCTGCAATGCTTTTGTATAAAGCTCACTGCGTGATAACCCTAACTGACTAGCCAAAGCCTCGGCTTCTTCAAAAACTAAATCTGGAAGTGAAATTGCAGTTTTCATAGCTCCCCTTGCTGTCACGGTGACATCATAATATTGGTTATAGCATAGAAAAACGACCTCAATCTACTTTTTAACACTCACAATCCCAACAGCTATGAAATTTAATCGTTTTGGAAAATACTTAATCGCATTTATGCTAGTGTTGCTATGTGCGATCGGTCTGCACCATATAACATTTGTCCGCGCCCAGGAGCCGCCACAAGTGCAAATTACCCAACCAGAATCAAACCCAGTAGTACCTGAAAGTATTTTCATGAGTCAACTTCCCCCTTCGGCACGACTGGTTGACATCCGCACCGTAAATCCCAACATTCGCCTCGATATCCGATACGCCACTACTAACAATTTTTTGAAACGAAAGCTTTACCCTATATCGAAATGCGCCTTGAGAAGTTCTGTTGCTCAACAGTTAGGGCTAGTTCAAACAGATTTGGAAAAAATTGGATTGGGTTTGAAAGTTTACGATTGCTACAGACCTTTCTCTGTGACTAAACAAATGTGGCAAGCTTGGCCAGATCCGCGCTATGTTGCTAATCCTGCTAGGGGTTCGCGGCACAATCGCGGTGCTGCTATTGATTTGACTTTAGTCGATCGCACTGGCAAAGAATTAGAAATGCCTACACCTTACGATGATTTTACCGAAAAAGCTCACGGAGATTATCAAGGCGGCAGCGCCGAATCTCGGAAAAATCGTCAAGTGCTTAAGGATGCAATGAAAAAACACGGATTGATGAGTATCACAACTGAATGGTGGCACTTTGATTCGGAAGATTGGCAGAAATTTGCGATTCTTGATATCTCGCTGGGGGCTATTCCTTAATTATACTATTTATTAATAGTCGCAGATACAGGTAGGGCACGGCAGTGCCGTATCCCTACCTATATCAGGAAAATTATCGCAATTTTACCGAAAATTCGTATTCGTATCCTCGGAAATTCGAGTCTAATTGTAATGTGTAATTGCCTGTTACTGGCACTTTTCCACTCCACTCTGTTTCATTGCCTTGATAAGGATCTCCGGCTAAAAGTTTGCCGCTAGGAGTTATAATTTGCGGGAAAACATCTTTCCGATTCCTAACAGTCATTGTTTGACCTTTTCGGGCGCGAATCCGGTAAGAATGGCTGCCACCACCAATAATTCGACCTTTGACGATCGCATTATCTCCTCCTGGCCGAAAACTAATCTGCTGGTTGACGTTAGAACAACTGCTTTCGGTGCGGTTTTTGGCAATCCAACCGGGTGGATCGGTAATTCGCAGCCAACCGTTTTGTTCTTCGGCGACTGAAACAAAGGTATTATTTTTAAGTTTTCCTACTATGTTGCTGCCCCTTACTTGCGGGATTGATCGCACATTTAGCGGTGGATTCGGATCGCTGACTACAGCCATACTGATTTTGCAACCCGAATTTGGCGGTGTGACAACTACTGGCTCAACTTTTGGCCCAGAGGCTTCTGCAACTAGCGAGGATTGAACAGCCGGGGTTTTTGCCGGTTGGGGTGGCGATTCCGGAGATTCTCCAGCCGGGGTTTGTGCTTGCAGAGATTTTGGTTGCCGAGATTCAGGGTTGTTCGTCGGCCCTGCAATCTGGTTTCTGGTGGATGCGGGCGATTCAGCAAGGGGAAGATCGGATTGTTTCATCGCACCCGACTGTATAGTGGCAACAGCCACTCCCACCGCTGTTGCCACTCCTGCTAAGCTTACTGTGATGATCTGAGCCTTCGTAAATGACATAAAAAACCCTCTCTGTATCTATACTAATAATTTTTGTTTGGGAGTTGGGGCGATCGCCAGTTAATTTACAGTGGAAATACCTAGTGCTGCCCACAGGGTCATTCGATTTTAGATTTGAGATTTTGGATTTTGGATTGACTTGCACGAGATAAATTCGGGGGCTTGAGGATTTTAGATTTGAGATTTTGGATTGATTCCACGGATAAATCACGTGGCGGGTACCATCAAGAAATTTTTGGTCAGGATTTTTAGATAAAATTTCAGATCCATAATTGTCGCAATAATTTGAGTCAATATATACTGGACGCCTATACTGATGGTAATCTTGCTCTGGGTTATTTGCGCGCAAATTTGCGAAGGTCAGCGTTCAGCGCGAGGTACATAAAATGTCAAAATTGATTCCTCTAAGATTACAACCGCCTCGCGATCGATTGTTGGAAAAGGTGAAGCAGGAAGTCCAAGCAGGGCTCGCGCAGTCTTTGCACGCCGCTGTACTGGCTAACCTCAGTCAAGACTCGTCGCCAACGGGTGTTAACCGCTGTTGGGATGTGGAAGTGAAAGCGGGCAACCGTCCGAGTTTTCGGCTTCCTCCCAAAGCAAGCATGGCTAAAGTGTTCGATCGCGCCGGCGGCAAATTGGTAATTTTGGGAGCCACGGGTGCAGGCAAAACTACGACGCTGCTAGAATTAGCTCGCGTGTTAGTTTCCCGCGCCCAAAAAGATGCTAGCTTGCCAGTACCAGTGCTGTTTGAACTCGGATCGTGGAAAGCAGAATCCGGGGCGATCGCCGATTGGTTAATTGCTCAACTTCAGTTCAAATACGGCATCTCTCCTGCAGTGGGCAAAAAATGGCTTGCCGAACAACAATTGCTGCCTCTCCTCGACGGCTTAGACGAAGTAGAAACCCACCGCCAAAATAGCTGCATTCAAGCAATCAATCAGTTTGTGGAAAGCGAATTTAAACCCAAACATTTAGTAGCTTGCAGCAGTTTTGAAGCTTACAAAAACTGCGAAACTAGATTTCGCCTGCAAGCAGCAGTTTTGTTGAAACCTTTAAGAGAAACTCAAATTCAAAATTATCTGCTAGAAGCCAGAAGCCGCGAACTTTGGTACAGCATTGAACACGAGCCGGAGTTGTTAAAATTGGCAAAAGTTCCCTTGCTTTTGAGCATGATGGCTCTGGCTTACGACGATATTTTAATTGAAGCTTGGAAGCGCATAACTTCCGCAGAAGAACAGCGCAAATATCTGTTAACTGCCTATATTCGCCATCAAATGACCGGGCAAGTCAAGCAGTATCCCAGAGGTAAGGAACTGCGGCCCGAACAAATTCGCCACTGGCTGGGATGGTTGGCCAGAAGGATGGAACAGCAAGGAATTCAAGAATTTTACCTCGATCGCATACCCTCTAGCTGGCTGCAAACAGAGGAGGAACGGCGCAAGTATCAGTTTGGAGTTAAGCTGCTTGGCGGGCTGATTTGGGTGATTTTGGGATTAATTGCCACCTTAGTCTCCGGGTCGATTTGGGGAATAATTGCGGGTGCTGTTGCTGCGGTAATTAGTGCTTTGTTGCCGGGAATTCCGGGGATTGAAAGTTTTATATTGCGCCTGGTCTTGTGGTTTAAGGGCTACATTCCTTGGGATTACAGGCGTTTTCTCGATGCTGCGACCGATCGCTTGTTGCTGCAAAAAACGGGCGATCGGCGCTATCGATTTATTCACAATTTATTGCAAAAACATTTTTCTGAAATCTAAATGCCGGAGCTTGACAAAAACAAATATAATGGATGTAACTGTGAAGGAGATTCCAATACTCGACAAGCAAAAGGAAACTCAATGGCTGTAAAATTCATTCTGAGCGAATACGTTGACAAAGCAATGGCTGAGGCTATGTATGACAAACTTGAAGATCGTAGCTTTGTTGGGAAAATTCCTGTTTGCAAGGGAGTCATCGCCTTTGGTTCAACTTTAAAAGAGTGTCAAAATGAGTTGCGATCAACTTTGGAAGACTGGATTTTGCTAGGGTTGAAATTGCGACATCGAATGCCCGTCATTGACAATATTGATTTAAATCAGGAGCCTAGCCTTGAGCCGTTGGACACCTTGTAAGCGTCGAGAGTTCATCCAGAAATTACAACAGCTAGGCTTTTCTGGCCCTTTTTCTGGAAGTAAGCACCAGTTTATGATTTATCAGGAGTATCGCTTAACGATTCCCTCTAATGATGAGTATTCTGTTCCTCAGCTACGGATGATGATTCGAGAGGCCGAGGAGATTATAGAAAGGGAAATTACTCTTGAACAATGGAATACCTTGTGAACTAACACATACTCATCCCAAAAAAGTTTATGGTATTTTTGCCATTTGAAATAGCTGTGACGCCGTAAATTCTAATCCATCAAACAGTGGATCTGTTAATAGGGTATCTCCCATATAAGTCTGCGGTGCTGCATCGGGGTAAAAAACTGTAATGCTTCTCGCCTTGCTATCTACTACCCAAACCCGCAAAACCTTAGCATCTAAATAATCTCTCGCTTTAGCAGCTAACTGACCGAAAGTTTGTTCGGGTGAAATAATTTCTATGACTAATTCGGGGACTACAGGACAGGCTTCATCTTGATTCCAGTCGGGAGATAAGCGTTCGTAAGAAACATATAAAAGGTCTGGAACTGGCACCCAGTCTCGCCCCAGTCTGGTTAATCTTACCGCCCATTCTACACCAATTTCTCCCCGTTCCTCACCCCACTGTTCGAGGAGTTTTATTAGGCTTCGGGTGAGGCGAGAATGAAATTTTTTAGGTGACATCTTCGGTACTGCTTGCTCGTCAATAAGTTCGTAGGTAATATCGCCTTCTCCTTCGGGAAGAGCGAAAAACTCTTCCAGAGTTAGTTGAGTTTTTGTCTGGAGCATAATATTCCTCTGCTGTGGGCAGGCAAGTTAGTATTATTTTAACTTAAATATTCATTGACATAATACAAATGTTATGATAAAGATGGGCAAAATCTCAGGTTTTAACTGCCGAATTTGCGATCGACTCCTAGATCGACACCCCCAAAAGGTTAAGATTCTAATCTGACCCTCCTGCAATCATTGCTTCACCTCCTATGGCAGAAACCTTATTGTTCAACGCCCTCCGCGAGGCGTTAGACGAAGAAATGGCCCGCGACTCCTCCGTATTCGTACTCGGCGAAGACGTAGGCCAATACGGCGGTTCCTACAAAGTCACCAAAGACCTCTACAACAAATACGGCGAACTTAGAGTGCTCGACACCCCGATCGCCGAAAATAGCTTTACAGGCCTGGCTGTAGGCGCAGCAATGACGGGACTGAGGCCGGTCATCGAAGGCATGAACATGGGCTTTTTGCTGCTGGCCTTCAACCAAATTTCCAACAATGCCGGAATGCTGCGCTACACATCGGGCGGCAACTTCAAAATGCCAATGGTAATTCGTGGGCCCGGTGGCGTGGGCCGGCAACTCGGCGCGGAACACTCCCAGCGGTTAGAAGCATATTTCCAAGCAGTACCGGGTTTGAAAATAGTCGCCTGTTCGACTCCCTACAACGCCAAAGGACTCTTAAAATCAGCCATCCGCGACGATAACCCCGTTCTATTTTTCGAGCACGTTCTTCTTTACAACCTCAAAGAAAATTTGCCAGAAACAGAATATTTAGTGCCGCTGGACAAGGCAGAAATAGTGCGATCGGGCAAAGATGTCACAATCGTGACTTATTCCCGGATGCGGCACCACGTCTTGCAAGCCGTGCCCGCACTGCTAAAAGAAGGTTACGATCCAGAAGTAATCGACCTAATTTCTCTCAAACCCCTGGACATGGAGACAATTGGCGAATCCATTCGCAAAACTCACAAAGTAATCATTGTAGAGGAGTGCATGAAAACAGGAGGCATTGGTGCTGAACTCATTGCTTCGATTAGCGATCGATTTTTTGACGAACTCGACGCACCGGTTTTGCGCCTGTCTTCACAAGATATTCCCACACCTTACAACGGCAATTTGGAAAGACTCACCATTGTCCAGCCCAATCAAATTGTCGAGGCAGTCCAAAAAATGGTAGCTTTGCGAGTATAAATAGTGATTAGTCAGTAGTCATTGGTTGACTGTTGACTGTTGACTGTTGACTGATGACTGATGACTGATGACTAAAATCTGCCAACTGACAACTGCCAACTGACAACTGCCAACTCACCAATGACTAATAATTAAATATGCAAAAACAACGTTCCCTATTAGCCCTAATTTTTGTTTTAATCATCGCCGCTATTACTGTAATAGTAACAATTCCGACGCGGCTGGGATTAGACTTGCAAGGAGGGTCGCAACTCACAATTCAAGTAAAAACTACGCCCACAATTCCCAAAATTGACCCGGGAATGTTAGAAGCAGTGCGGCGGATTGTCGAAAACCGCGTCAACGGTTTGGGAGTTTCCGAAGCATTAGTCCAAACAGTAGGAGAAGACCAAATTCTCGTGCAGTTGCCCGGAGTAAATGACCCGCAGCAAGCAGAACGAGTTTTGGGCGGCACGGCAAAGCTAGAATTTCTGGAACAACTGCCTGGAACAGAAGCACAATTAGGCATTGAAAGGCAGTTGCAGCAGGAATTGCTGGTCAAACAAGCAGAATTGAAAACCAGCCCTAATGAGGCAGCAATTAAAGAAAATCAGGCTGCTTTGAAAAGAAGCAATGAGGCGATCGCCAAACTCTTCAAAAGCAGCGGACTCGGTGGCGAAAACCTCAAAGACGCTCAACCTCAACCCTTGGCCTCTGGGAACAACTGGAACGTTGCTCTTGTTTTCGATACCAAAGGAGGCGAACTCTTTGCCCAACTTACTAAAAATTTAGCAGGCACCGGACGCAGTATCGGTATTTTCCTAGATGAAAGAATGATCAGTTCTCCAGTCGTCGGCGTTGAATTTGCCCAGACAGGAATTACTGGTGGAAGTGCCGTAATTCAAGGCAACTTTACAACGCAAGAAGCCAACGATTTGGCAGTGCAATTGCGCGGTGGTGCTTTGCCTGTGCCAGTCGAAATTGTCGAAAACCGTACTGTTGGCGCTAGCTTGGGTAAAGACAGCATTCAAAGCAGTATTAACGCAGGTATCGGCGGCTTGATTTTAGTCTTGATTTTCATGGTTGCCTACTATCGACTCCCCGGCGTAATTGCCAATATAGCGCTGTTAATTTATGCTCTGTTAACTTGGGCAGCTTTTGTGCTTTTGGGAGTGACATTAACGCTGCCGGGAATTGCTGGTTTTGTACTCAGCATCGGGATGGCCGTGGATGCTAACGTGCTGATTTTTGAGCGCACGCGGGAAGAGTTGCGGGCGGGGAAATCGCTTTATCGATCGGTCGAATCGGGTTTTTACCGCGCTTTTTCCAGCATTTTAGACGGCAATGTCACAACAGTTATTGCTTGTGCTGCTTTGTTTTGGTTAGGCGCAGGTTTAGTTAAAGGGTTTGCTGTAACTCTGGGATTGGGCGTAGTAGTGAGTATGTTTACTGCGCTCACTTGCAGCCGCACTCTGCTGTTCGTAGTATTGAGCTTTCCAGCATTGCGGAAACCTCAGTGGTTCTGTCCCGATTTGTCGAAAACTGCTAATAGTTAACTGTTGACGGTTGACGGTTGACGGTTGACGGTTGACTGTTGACTGTTAACAGACTACGTAAGGTACGCACTCGGTAAGGTACGCATTGCCCACTCTACATTGAGAAGTTTTTCTTCCTTCTTTCCTTCCTCTTCCTTCTTTCCTCTTCCTTCTTTCCTCTTCCTTCTTTCCTCTTCCTTCTTCCTTCTTCCTTCTTCCTTCTTCCTTCTTCCCTCTTCCTTCAAATTATGAAATTTAGTGTAATCAAATATCGATCGCTCTGGTGGAGTATTTCCGCCGCTATAATCCTCGCAGGTATAGTGTCGATGGCGATTTCTTGGACTCGTCCCGACATCCGCGCACCACTGCGCCCCAGTTTGGACTTTATCGGTGGCACTCGGCTACAATTTGAACTCGACTGCACGAAACCGGGAAATTGTAAACCCATCGATCTTGCTGCTGTCCGCCAAGTCCTGGACACCCAAGGTTTGGCCGGTAGCAGCATTCAAGTTATCGGCAAAGAACAGCGCGGTTTGTCGCTGCGAACAAAAACTTTGGATGTCGAACAGCGGACTAATTTGCAAACAGCTTTGAGCGAAAAAATAGGCACTTTTTCTCCTCAATCTACTCAAATCGATACGGTTGGGCCTACCCTCGGTAAACAATTATTTACTTCGGGATTGTTGGCTTTATTCCTTTCCTTTGCTGGAATTACGGTATATCTAACGTTCCGGTTTCAGTTGGATTATGCCTTTTTTGCTTTCGTTGCTCTATTCCACGACGTGTTGGTTACTCTTGGTGTTTTCTCGTTTTTGGGTTTAGTTCAAGGAGTGGAAGTTGACAGCTTATTTGTGGTCGCTCTCTTGACAATTATCGGTTTTTCTGTTAACGATACAGTGGTAATTTACGATCGCGTGCGCGAAGTAATCAAGCTAAATCCGGGACAGTCGATCGATCAAATTGTCGATGATGCGGTAATGCAGACGCTGGGAAGGTCAATTAACACGACGTTTACCACGCTGCTGACATTGTTTTCAATCTTTTTGTTTGGCGGCGAAACCCTCAAATACTTTGCTTTAGCATTGATTGTCGGTTTTATTGCGGGTGCGTATTCGAGTATTTTCGTTGCCAGCACGCTGCTAGCTTGGTGGCGCAGTCGCACCGGTCACTCCATCCCCGTCCCCGCAGAAGGAATCAACCAGTCAGAGGAAGTTTAGTTGACTGTTAACGGTTAACTGTTGACGGTTAACTGTTGACTGACTAATAATAAATCATTAATAACAAATAACAAATGACAAATGACAAATAACAAATGACAAATGACAAATAATATCATGTCCGATCGAGCGATTAAAAGGGCTGGTTTTGGAGATTGTCAATTATTGGCAGATATTTTTCGTGAACTCGCCTCTAGCTTATTAGGGGTAATCGACCGGACATAATATAACAAATAACAAATAACAAATGACTACTGACCAAACTTTTCAAATTGAAGTCCAAAGGCTTCACAAACTAACAGTTTACGGCCGCTGGTTAACAGTGATATTGCTATGGATTAGCGTAGGTTCTTTGAGCATTTGGGGTTTGCGCCACGAAATCGCTTTGTGGTTAGAACACTTCACTTGGGCAGCAGTGCGCTATGGTTTATCTTTTCATCGCTGGCCCACTCTCGGTTTAGGTTTGTGCTTGGGGATGACTTTGGGAGTGCTAACTTGGCAAAGTCGCAATATGGTGCGAGGATTGCCCCTGCGGGAAAAACAGGGTTTGGAACAACAAGTTCGCCGCATTCGCCAACAGGGGCCGAGTCATCCTTTGTGGAAGTGGGTTTGCAAAGGTTCGCGGTAGCCGACGGGCCTTATTCTTTACTCTCAACCCAGAGGAACGAAAGTTTGACAAGAAGCGATTTCAACAGCCGAGTTCCTAACTTTTATTGCTTCTTCCTTCTTCCTTCTTCATTCTTCCTTATTCCTTCTTCAGACTTCCTTCGGACTGACATCCGTTACATCCGTCACATCCCGTACATTGCTCGTTGCCGAACTTCCTTCTGCCATATCACGCAAAGCGAGGCAAAATCTGTGCTAGGGAAGACTGTTGAAGCGGAATTTCGATCGCAAATTCTGCTCCTTTTCCCGGTTCCGAAAAGCACTTCAATGTGCCGCCGTGTTGGTTGACAACAATTTCATAGCTAATCGACAGTCCCAAACCCGTTCCTTGGCCGACCGGCTTAGTAGTAAAGAAAGGGTCAAACAACCGCTTCCGAACATCTTCTGTCATCCCCGGGCCGTTGTCAGAAATTTTAATTATTACCTTTTTTTTCTCAATTAACTCTGTGCGAATCCGAATCGTAGGAATCAGGCGGGTAGACTTAGAAACTGATGATTGAGTCTTTGTACTAAACTGCTTTTCTTCGCCTGATTGCGACTTATTCGCGCTTTTTTTATCAAAAATTTCGTGTTTATTAGACTCAACAAGAGCGTAAATTGCATTAAGTAAAATATTCATAAATACCTGATTGAGCTGTCCGGGATAGCACTGCACCAGCGGCAAGTCGCTGTATTCTTTGTAAATTTCGATCGCCTCCTGCCCCGGTTTCCCTTTAAGCTGGCTTTGCAACAGCATAATGGTGTTGTTGATACCGTCGTGAATGTTGACCTGCTTCATTTCAGCTTCGTCTAATCTGCAAAAATTACGCAGCGACAAAACGATGTCGCGCACTCTTTCTGCACCTTGCTGCATAGAATTTAAGACTTTCGGCAAGTCTTCTAGCACATAATCGAACTCGATTTTTTCTGCTTCCGCTTCAATTGCTGCGATGGGTTCGGGACAGTGCTGTCGGTAGATGTCGAGCATCCGCATTAAACCTTGCGTGTACTCTTTAGCGTGGTGCAAATTGCTGTAGATAAAGCCGATCGGATTGTTGATTTCGTGAGCTACTCCTGCTACTAACTGCCCCAAAGAAGACATTTTCTCCGTTTGAATTAGTTGAGTTTGAGTGCGCTGAAGTTCCAGCAGGGCAAGTTCGAGCTGTTGGGCTTGATGTCTCAATTGTGCTTGCGACTCGCGCATCGCCACGGTTGATAACTCGTGAATTTGCAACTGAGAAAGCAGTAGTTGGTGTACGTCTAAAAGTTTGTAAATTTCCGGTTCTACTTGTACTACAATTGGTTCGTGGATTAGTTCGGGCGATCGCTCCAAAGACTGCCGCACTGCCATCATAATTGAGGTTTCGCGATCGAGAACCAACATATCAGTTTTAGTAAAGCGGTAGAGTATGAACAAAGGCTGTTGAGAAAATAACTCCAAGCTGTAGGGGCGGCTCATGTGTTCAAAATAACGCCGCCGCGAAATCATCCCTATAAACTTTCCTTGCTGAGTGATGATGATGCCCGGAACTAAAGGGTTTGCTTGAAAAATTTTAGCAACTTCGTCCCCTGGACACTCAGATTCTAGGAGAAAGTCGTACAGGGTTAATTCCTGTAGAGTCGATCGCAAACCAAGCGGCGATTTTAGGGGACTCAACCCGTCAGTTTCATACACTGCTCCCTCCTTTGGTAATTGGCAGTTGCGATTGGCTGCTGGAGTCTTGCCTACTATTTAGAAGGCTTTTTCAACTCTTTTTATAGCTTAGTCATCAACTTTCCTCTGCTCCCTCGAATCCAGTTAATTCAGCAGGATTATTTTTTGCCTTAAATCGAGCTGGTGTCCCCCGAAACGATATTGCAGGTTAGATTGATTTAACAGCCGACACCCCTTTGAAGCCTGACTATGTATTGAGTTTTATATATCCAAGATTTTACTAATCCGAATATAACAGTCATAACTATTTTTAATGTTTGATGACATTAATTTGGTTCAGATGGATAAACATCTGCGACCTGTGGCAGTACATTTCGTATTACCCCTTGCGTAAAATTATATTACAATAAAACAAGAATAGTGACAAATCGGCAGCCGATCGCCCGATTTTAAAATTCAGGCAAAACAGGTTTCCGGCAATTGCTAATAAATCTCAATTGTCAGTTTTTTGGCACAAATGCCGATCGCACTCAACCCGAATATTGTATTGTAGGTAGTCTCCAAGCCAGGGAGACCCCATGGCGAGCTATTTGTCAAGTTCGGCAGCTTATACTTTAGCCATATCGAGACTCCAAAGCTTCACCAACGAACTTTTTCCCAGCCGATCTTAAAGTTGTGCGATCGCAACTAAAACTCATGCTCCACACATTCGCTTAATGTTCCTTAAAAATTTGCACAAAAGTACCGTCGGGCAACCAACTTGATATTTAAATTCTGTCGCTGGAAAATCAGAGACGGAGAATCAAGAGGAAGCAGAAGGAAATAATTGTATTTTACCCGACTTTTCTCCAACCTCCACTTCACTTTGAGGAAGTTTGTTTGGTTGCGATAATCTTTCGATCATTATTACTTCTCCTCCCCCTTGATTTTAGGCAATTCTCATTAGAAACTCTAAGATGTTGATTTGAGGAACCTCCGGGGGTGGGGTTTGGTTGGGCGATCGCACTGAGCTAAATTGGAATGACATTTGAGGAAAGTAAGCGACGGTTTCCATGTGCGGTTTCCCGAACGAGAGGTGGTAATTGTATACACGGCGGGACGATCGTACTTTCAGTACAATGTCAGTATTTCAACCTGTACACCTGTTGAGTCTGAGTCTCTGAGAGTGTAAAAGTCGCTCTCATCCTTTCGTTGTCGGGATTGGAGGTTTTTCAAGGGTGGGGCGGTGCGATGGCCAGAAGCAGACAGTTAACTAAACGGCACAAGGAGACAGGGACAGATGGGATAAGCCCAGAAGCGAGAGAGTGAGAGAGTTTTCATCATCATACCTTCATAAAATCACGACAACAGCACCAAGATCACCCAAAAGAATGATTGATTCAAAAAAAGTTGCGTGTTATATTTCAATATAATTCTATACAAAAATACTTTTACCTAAAAGGAGAACAAAAAATGGACACACCTACAGATCGCGAACAAGAACCTGTCGGGACAAGAGAACTCGAATCAATACCTGTATCTGAAAAAGTTTCTGCCCAAAAAGTTACTGAGGTTAATTTTGAAACGACTCCTTTAGAAACCCCCGCTTATACTCAGCAAAAAGTTAGCGTCGAGGAGGTGAAAATTAACGGCGACGATTTGGTTGCTAAAGTTAAAGAACTGATTCACGAAGGAAATATCCGCCGCATCATTATTAAAAATGAAGAGGGACGGATCTTAGTAGAAGTTCCTTTGACAGTGGGAGTAGTCGGTGGAGTAATCGGTGCGGCATTGTTTCCAGTCATTGCAGCAGTAGGAGCGATAGGTGCATTAGTCGCTCACATGACCATCATCATTGAAAGAACAGAATAAAAAAAATTTAGTTGTTAGTAAGGCTCCTGTCCGGTGAATATCCCGTAATCAAGCTTGTTGGTAGTGAGTACGACTATCCTCTGTTGATTGATGAGAAAAAACTTGTCTTTATTACTAAAAACTTAATTATGGCTATCTAACCGGACTTAAACACATTTCAATCACAAACGGGCTTTATAAATATAGCACTCCTAAATGAGTCGTAATTTTTTTACGACTCATTTAGGAGTGCTATATGCTTGCACACTAAGCAGTATAAATAACTCATTTAGCCGATATTCTTTGTTGAAGTACGGCTAATCCTATCCCTTTGGGGCGTTGCTGAATCACTCTGAGGGTAGAGCCTGGTTAATACCTTAACGAGTTACATTGGATACAAATGAAGGAAAAACCAAAAGTTCTCTAAACTCCCTAAGCTAAAAGCTGTTAAGCATTTAAACTCATGAGCCAAACACCCAACGCTTACACCTGAATTTTGACAGTAAATCAAAATAAGTGATTTAAATGCTCAACAGCTTAGCTCAAGTTTTCAAAGCAGAGCATCTCCTACAGACAAATATTTTTTGAATAGTTGTGCCCAAGATAATTATGAAACCTAACGAAGAAAATAGCTCTAGCCGTGAAATTCATCAAGAAGTTCACACCGATGCAACTAACGGTCACGTCAGTACAACGCGAACCACTACAAATGTTCCGAGTACAACGGGTAAGGCTTCTAAAGAAGCAGCTCATCACCAAGGTTATGTACAGGGTGAAATGGCCGAAAACCACCGCCAAGTTGGAGTCCAAGAAGTCCGCGATAACGAGAATGCTGGTCGCGGGTTACTGTTAGGGCTTCTTCTGGCTTCTTTGGTAGGCTTAGTTCTCGGCAGTGTATATTACTTCAATCGGGGTGAGGAGGCTCCTACTCCTACCGCTGCTCCTGTGATTGTTGTACCGAAAGCGAATCAGCCTTCAGCAACACCAGCTCCGACTCGGACTATAGAGAGAGAAAAAACGATCATTCAAAAGATTGTTCCGGTTCCGGTTCAACAATCTCCAGTTCAAAAGGCTACGCCGACTCCTCAACCAAGTCCCGCTCAACAGGCAACTCCGACTTCTCAACCAAGTCCGGCTCCCAATATCAATATTACAATTCCAAATTCACAGCAGCAAGATGCACCCGCTCAACAAGCAGCGCCGTCTCCATCTTCGCCGTCAAATAATACCAATACTACGGTTCCGAATTCGCAGACGGAGCCAGATTCCACTCGACCAACTCCAGCACCTGAGAGTTCAGCTACTCCATCTCCAACTCAAGATGATGGTGCTTCTGGAGCAGGTACCAGCGGTCAAACTAATACCGAAAGCCAGAGCGATTCTAATCCTAGAGATACGGCGGTACCTGATAGCAACTCCGGCGCAGAGGGTACGGCTGGTTCACCGCAATAGAAGTTGGATGTCGAATTAGTCCGCCTGGGGTTCAAACCCCAGACTCATAGCTAAAGTCCTTTAAAGCTGATATCTGGCACCATTGTCAGCAACAGGCTTTCCGGCCTGTTCCACAAAATATAAATTTTATTGTGGAACAGGCCGGAAAGCCTGTTCACAAAAGGCTGAGTGAGAATGGTGCAACATCTGAGTTAAAGAGGACTTTTTTTATAGTTTAAACTGAAATCTTGCACCATTATCAATCAGCCTGCTATAGGCGGAATCTCCTGCCCAACCCCTACTCCCCACAAGAAAACTCATTCTTTGTGAAACAGGCCCGAAAGCTTGTTAAGCGAGAATGGTGCAACATCTCAGACTAACCGGACATTGTGGCTGAACTCAAGAAACCTGGTTTCTGCAATGGAAAACGTTTTAAGATTGTGCCAACCTATCCTAAGAAACAGTTTGGTGAACTAATTTAACTTTCCCTAAAGCCGTCTTCCTGCTGTCAAAGAGTTTCATCACGCCGGAGGAGATGGTCTCGATGACATCGGGAGCGCAGTAAGAGAGAAACTCTTCCGAGGAAGTAGGATCTGCAAAAAACTCTTGAGCTTTCTTCAAAAAGTTTTCAGTTTCAGCAAAGCCGATAGATTTGATAATAAACGTAGAAACCGGGGAGTTTTTAATATCATAGCGCGATTCTTGATTGCGTCCTATTTCTAGCAGGTCTAACACTTCTCTTTGTAACTGACTTTCTAATGGGTAGGCGCTCTGTCTGTTGGGCAAGTAATCCTCCAAAACAGAAGTTTTAAATCCTGGTGTGCGTAATTCTCCCATCATAGTTGAAAGCGGAATATCGCGCCCCAAACGGTAGGAAAGAGCTTCTAAAATGGCGATAGTAATTAGCTTTACCCCCAGATAAAGTTTAGCAACTTCGATATTTTTGCGAGTTCTGGCAACCAGGTTAGCGTAGGTTTCATCGTCCGGCTCTTGCATAAACTGCTGGAAAACCAGTTCGGGTTTGAGGAAGTTCAAAAATCCTTCCATTTTTTGCAGAGACCTGCGATATCCGGCAACAGTATAGGAATTAACATTTGTCAATTCGTGGTTGGTTTCTGGCATCAAATTCCAGGTATTGTCTAAGAAATTAGAGGAATTTCGAGAGGCAAAATTCTCGACATCTCTATTTGCTAACCTGACAGCACGCTTGACAAGTTCTACAATTTCTGCAGGGTTCCATCCCAAGTTAAAATCGCAATTTATACTTACCAAACGCTCGTGCAAAAGTTCGATCGCGCTCAAACCACCGGGCGCAACCGGACGAAAAGGGATAGTAGCTTCGATGCAAGCTGTTATCTCAGCGATCGTACTAGCTGGCAAAAAAGGCTCCAAAGATTTGGCAGCAATAACGGCACTCAAAAATTCGTTTTGACCGCCAAACGGAGAGAGAGTCTTGCCGGGAATAAACCCAAATACTGAGGCCACTAGCTGATACATGGCATCGTCGGGCAGTTCGGTTTCATCTCTAATAACTAGCTGATAGATGGCATCGTCGGGCCGTTCGGTTTCATCTCTAATAACTAACTGCGATCGCACCTCTTTGACAAAAGGACAAAGGGCGCTGCTAATATTGAAACTAACGCCCTGATCGACTTGCACGTACACGAGGTCGTGAAACAGCGCAGCCAGCACCTCGATCGGATCGACTGACCCCCCGACCTCAAAAATGTGTTCCGACGTGTGAAAGTAGCGCCAAGGCCCTCTCATCGTTTGAATGATTAGCTCAGCTATCTGCTCCAGCTTTGGAATATCTACTCGACCTCCCAATTGCTCGATCGAGCTTACCAAGCAATCCAAGCACCGTTTTTGTTCTGCCAAAAGCTCCATTTACACACCTCCAGTGCATTCCCTGATTGTCTTGCGCTTGATTGAATGGTATCAAAACGCGCTGCGATCGTGCCATAATTCGTCACTCAAAAATTTCAAATTTTATGGTGAAACAGGGAGAGGGGGCGAGGGAAAGAGAAAGAGGGAGAAAGAGCGAGGGAGAGGGAGGGAGAGGGAGAGCGGGAAATTAAATATTAAAAATTCGGCAGTTGTGGAGATTCGGGCAACTTGGGCGATCGGTATCATAAATTACAGTAAAAATGATAAAAAGTGGGTAAAAACTTGATGAATTTTTGAGGAAATTATGAGGGATTTTTGACAAAAGCTGTGGGTGGGTGTCCTTGACACCAGCATCAAACTGCGGTGGTATAAACACTGCGTCCTGCCTCAGAATAAGATTCCTAGACTTGCTGATAAACTTCTTGATATTCGCGCTGATACACTTGAGTTGATTAGCTTTTGGGCAGTTGGCCTAAAGTTTCCTCGATCGCCACTTTAACTGCTGCCTTGGTTTGCTGTCACCTCTCCCACTATAACAGTAACAGAACTTACACAACTGTCACCATTGCTCCTGGCACCATGCCGTACAAAATCCGACAATCAACAGGGGAACATCGGGGGCATTTCAGTGGCTCAATTAAATAATTGGACAACATCAATCGAGCTGAAATACCCCCTTAATCCCTTAGTCCCCCTCTGCTGGGACTTCGTATGTTTAGAAGCCATTTAAATCGCCGAATCAACTGTTAAATACCCAACTTTTTTCAGAAGTCGGCGATCGGGGGATTGTGTCTTTTGAGCCGTTGCTGACAAGCGAATTTCAAAGGTGGTACCCGCCACGTGATTTATCCGTGGAATCAATCCCAAATCGAAAATCGAAAATCCTCAAGAAAGAGCATTTATCCGTGGGGTCGCCTCTAAAATCTAAAATCTAAAATCGATTGACTTACTGCATCCGATCGATCGTCCGATACTGCACCGCCTCCGCCACATGATTCGTTTTCAAGCTTTCATCCCCCGACAAATCAGCAATAGTTCTAGCAACCTTCAAAATGCGATCGCTCGCCCTCGCCGAAAGCCCCAACTTCCGAATCGCCATCTCCAATAAATTCCGAGAAGCATCATCCAACTGACACCATCTGTTAATGTGACTGCTTTGCATCTCCGCATTGCAGCGCAAACTAGATTCCGACTGAAAACGGCGAGTTGCGAGCTCTCGCGCCCGCTGTACTCTCACCCGCACCGGTTCCGACTCCTCCCCCGTCGGCTGTCGCGTAATTTCTTCGGGTTTCAAACGATTTACGGCCACTTGCAAATCAATCCGATCCATCAAAGGCCCCGAAAGTTTTGCCCAATATTGCTCCCTCTTTTGCGGCGAACAAGTACACTGTTGGATCGAATCGCCGTAATAACCGCAAGCGCAAGGATTCGTACTTGCCACTAATGTAAATTGAGCCGGAAACATCACCGATTGTCTAGTTCGAGAAATCGTCACATAACCATCTTCCAGCGGTTGTCGCAAAAACTCCAAAACATCTCTTTTAAACTCAGTTAATTCATCCAAAAAAAGAATGCCGCGATGTGCTAAAGAAATTTCACCCGGACGCGGAAAACTGCCGCCACCTACCAAAGAAGGGCCAGATGCTGAATGGTGAGGACTGCGAAAAGGTCGATCGCCCACCAAGCTTCCCTTATCCTTCAATAACCCGGCCACCGAATGAATTTGAGTCACATCCAAAGCTTCATCAAAAGTCAGCGGCGGCAAAATACCAGGCAAACGCCTCGCCAACATCGTCTTACCGCTTCCTGGGGGCCCCACAAAAATTAAATTGTGTCCCCCCGCCGCCGCAATTTCCAAAGCCCGCCGCGCGTGAATTTGCCCCTTTACATCCTTTAAATCTAAACCCGGAAACCGCGTTTTTGCTAACTCTTCTCGACCGTTTACTTCTACAGGCGAATAAACTTCAGGATTGTTCAAAAAATCAGTAACTGCAAAAATATTCTCAAAACCATAAACAGATATTCCGTGCACCAAAGCCGCTTCCTGCGCGTTACCAGCCGGTACAACTAATCCTGAAATACCCATTTTTTGAGCAGCAGCGGCGATCGGCAAAACCCCAGCCACAGGCCGCAAACTCCCATCTAAAGAAAGTTCCCCTAAAAACAAATAATCGCCCAACAGTTCACCGCTGACTTGTTCCGATGCTGCTAAAATGCCAATGGCGATCGGCAAATCAAAACTCGGCCCTTCCTTCCGCAAATCTGCCGGTGTCAAATTAATCACAATACTCCGCATCGGAAAAGCATATCCCGAATTTTTTAGCGTAGCCTTAACCCTTTCTTTAGCTTCTTGCACCGCAGAATCGGGCAATCCCACAACCACAATTTTCGGTAGCCCCCCTGACACATCAGCCTCAACACCCACCTTTACCGCGTCAATTCCAACGATCGATGCACTCCAAACCCTAGCAAGCATTTTTCTTTATCCTTAATTTGCCTGTCCTTGATTCATCATCTATTATGATTAACAATGACTAATGAATATCGGGAGAGGCAAGAAAAACTTTTCCTTGCCTCTTCTTTTTCTCCTCTTCCCTCTCTCCTGCTGAGTCTTCCCTCTTCCCACTTCCCCTTCCCACTTCCGCCTTCTGTCCTCTTCCGTCAAACTCCATCCGTTAAATCCGTTACATCCGTTACACAATCCGTTGCCGAACTTCGTTAATACCCATGACAACTCAAGAAACGCTTTTCAGCAAAATCATCCGCAAAGAGATTCCCGCAGACATCGTTTATGAAGACGACTTGGCCCTCGCCTTCAGAGATATCCATCCGCAAGCACCCGTCCACATCCTCGTCATTCCCAAACAGCCTATTGCCAAATTAGCCGATGCCGAGTCGGAAGATCATGCTCTCATGGGACACCTGCTGCTGACTGTCAAGCGGGTAGCAGACCAACTCGGACTTAGCAACGGCTATCGCGTCGTCATTAATAGCGGCAGCGACGGCGGCCAAACTGTAGACCACATGCACCTTCACATTCTCGGCGGTCGGCAGATGAAGTGGCCCCCAGGCTAAAGGCTAATTTTTACCCCGAACTTGCGGACTCATCCTCAGAAACCCGGTTGATTTCTATTGCCAAGCGCCTCAGAAACCGGGTTTCTTTTTTTGTCAATACACCCCGTTGATTGGAGATTATTGAGAATGCAGCCCGCACTAGAAACCCGGTTGTCAGTATTCTCCCGATAAAAATTTCCGCTCGCAGAATCCACCGGCTATATGTGAATAAATATTAAAAATCCTCTCCCCCAGACGAAATTAAGAGATATTTAAAATGAAAGAAAATCGACCTGAACTAAAGTAATTTGCTCAAACTGCTGAACCCATCTACAGCTAATAGATGCAGTTCTTCAGGTCGCTATATTTAACCTATTATGTGAGTAATATTGCTTTGTAAAAAACTACAAATATTTACCAGTAATCCAGTTTTTGTAAAAGTTTGTAAAATCTTTAAATTGTCAGCAGAAATCCCTTGGCAAACTTTAGTGAATGGTGTTACTAATATAAGCGTGGGGCATCCCCACAACGAACTTTGAAAATTCAATTAAGCCATCATAAACCAAATGACAACAACCGTACAGCGTCGCGAAAGCGGCAACGTTTGGGAACGCTTTTGTGAATGGGTCACAAGCACTGAAAACCGGATTTACATCGGTTGGTTCGGCGTCTTGATGATTCCTACCTTGCTGAGTGCCACCATCTGCTACATCATCGCCTTCATCGCTGCTCCTCCAGTGGACATCGACGGCATCCGCGAACCAGTTGCAGGTTCCTTGATGTACGGCAACAACATCATTACTGGTGCTGTTGTTCCTTCATCGAATGCGATCGGGCTTCACTTCTATCCCATCTGGGAAGCAGCTTCCCTCGATGAATGGTTGTACAACGGCGGCCCCTACCAATTGGTAGTATTTCACTTCCTGATTGGCATTTTCTGCTACATGGGTCGTGAATGGGAACTGTCTTACCGCTTAGGTATGCGTCCTTGGATCTGCGTCGCTTACTCTGCACCAGTTGCAGCAGCCACCGCAGTATTCTTGATCTACCCGATAGGACAAGGTTCGTTCTCTGACGGTATGCCCTTGGGTATCTCCGGCACATTCAACTTCATGATCGTGTTCCAAGCCGAGCACAACATCCTGATGCACCCCTTCCATATGTTGGGAGTTGCTGGTGTCTTCGGCGGTGCTCTGTTCTCCGCCATGCACGGTTCCTTGGTAACATCTTCTTTGGTTCGCGAAACAACCGAAACTGAATCTTTGAACTACGGTTACAAATTCGGTCAAGAAGAAGAAACCTACAACATCGTTGCAGCCCACGGCTACTTCGGTCGGTTAATCTTCCAATACGCGAGCTTTAACAACAGCCGTTCTTTGCACTTCTTGTTAGGTGCATGGCCAGTTGTCGGTATCTGGTTTACCTCTTTGGGTATCTCCACGATGGCGTTTAACTTGAACGGTTTCAACTTCAACCAATCGGTTATCGACTCGCAAGGTCGCGTCATCAACACTTGGGCTGATGTCATCAACCGCGCTAACTTGGGTATGGAAGTAATGCACGAGCGCAACGCTCACAACTTCCCCCTCGACTTGGCCGCCGGTGAAGTCACCCCAGTAGCAATGGTTGCTCCTTCCATCAACGGCTAAATTTAGCTTTTGATTAACAAAAAGCGCTCCTAGAAATAGGGGCGCTTCTTGTTTTGGCAACTAGAATTTGAGAGATTTCCTTCTCTTAAATTCGTTAGATCCGTTAAATCCCATACACTGCGCCTTGGCGAACTTCCCGAGCGATCTGATATATTGATTAAGAATTATTATTTTTGGCAATCATCAAAGTGGCGATATTTAACAGGCACAAATTTGAAAAACTCGTGGTTCATAAATCCAAAACATTAGCCTGGGCGATCGCACTTTTCAGCGGCATTTTGATGGCATTGACAACCGCACCAGTAAATGCTTGGCTATTGGCTTGGGTAGCATTAGCTCCCCTGTGGGTTTTGGTTGTCACTTATCAAAAGCCAAAAATAGAACAACAAAAACAAAAATTTCTCTTTCTTCCTTCTTTCCTCAACATCCATCCGTTACATCCGTTACAGAATCCGTTGCCGAACTTCCTTCTTCCTTCACTCTGGGGAATTGGCTATCACGGATTAGCTTTATCTTGGATTATGGGAATTCACCCGATGACTTGGTTGGGAGTTCCTTGGTGGCCGAGTTTGGCGATCGCACTTTTTTGCTGGGCCTTCATCACCCTCTGGGGAGCCGCCTTAGTCACCGTTTGGGCGTGGCTATTTGTAATTCTCAACTCCCTCACTTTACCAGGCAAAAATCCTATTGTTCTTCTTAACTCCCCCCCTTTACAAGGGGGGGCTGGGGGGGGTAGCTCCGATCTTATTCTTCTTAACTCCCCCCCTTTACAAGGGGGGGCTGGGGGGGGTAAAGCTCAATTTTCAGCATTAACTCGCGTTTTAATTGGCACAGCTTTGTGGTGTGCCTTAGAAAGTATTTGGAGTACAGGATCGCTGTGGTGGACATCACTATCTTACACGCAAAGCCCCCACAATTTAGCAATATTGCACCTCGGTCAACTCTCCGGGCCCAGCGCAGTAACAGCCGCTATTGTAGCAGTAAATGGTTTAATTGCCGAAGCTTTTCTTGAAGGCAGAAGGCAGAAGGCAGAAGGCAGAAAGCAGAATTGGATTGCTTATATTTTGCCTGTAAGTTTGTGTTTAATTTTGCATATTGCAGGCTGGATTTTGTACAACCGCCCTTTGAATCAAGAAGCTGCAACCGCTTTAAAAATTGGCATTATTCAAGGCAACATTCCTAACGACATTAAGTTTGATTCAGGGGGTTGGCAGCGCGCTTTGGAAGGTTACACCACTGGATACAAACAGTTAGCAGACAGAAAAGTCGATGCTGTGTTAATTCCAGAGACAGCTTTGCCTTTTATCTGGACAAACGAGTATCAGCGTTCTACTCTTTCTTTTTACCAAGCTATTCTCGAACGCGGCGTTGTGGCTTGGGTGGGAGGATTCGGACAGCAAGATAATAGTATCACTAACAGCTTATTGGCGATCGATCGCACTGGAGAAATTGTCGGCCGCTACGATAAACTAAAGCTCGTACCTTTAGGCGAATATATCCCTTTTTACGAAATCTTAGGCGGGATTATTAATCGTCTTTCTCCCTTAGATGCTCATTTAGTACCCGGTAATTCTAAACAATTGTTTGATACGCCGTTTGGCCGCGCCATTGTCGGAATTTGTTACGATTCAGCCTTTGCTGAAAATTTCCGATATCAGGCGGCGATGGGAGGCGAATTTATGATTACCGCTTCCAACAATGCCCATTACAAACCGCCGATGTTAGCTCAACATCACGCTTTAGATGTGATGCGGGCAATTGAGACGGATAGATGGGCAGTTATCGCAACTAATACAGGTTACTCTGCTTTTGTTAATCCTCACGGTGAGACAATTTGGAAGTCGGGAATTAATACTTATGAAGTCCGAGATGTTACTATTTATCGGCGGCGAACTCGGACTTTTTACGTGCGGTGGGGAGATTGGCTGACGCCTGTATTGTTAGTATGGGCTGGGTTAATGCTGTTTATTGTTAAAAAAAATTAATCCGAAGCTTTTAGATTTTAGATTTTATGTACCAATCTAAAATCTAAAATCTAAAATCTAAAATCGAATGACTCTACTTATCTTTCACGTGTTCGTGAACGCTAGGAGATAAAGAAATTAAATCGTCGATATTGCGCTGCATGGCAGCACAAATATTGTCCAAAGGCAAATCATTGGCATCGTGTCCAAAGGGATTTTCTATTTCAATGCCGATTTCTTCAATCCCGAACAAAGTAAAACTAATTAAAGCCACAACAGGGCCGGTTCCCCAACTCACATCGTTTACCATTTGAAAGGGCAGTGCCAAACAGTAAAGCAACAATAGTTGTTTAAGGTGAATCGCGTAAGCCAAAGGGATAGGGGTCTTCAAAATTCGCTCGCAGCCACCTAATACATCTATCATAGAGTTGATTAACTCCTTCATACCAGTTAACTGATAGACATCAACGCAATTGCCCTCGTACTGTTCGTGCAAGTAATCCTCAATCCAAAAGGCAATTTCTAGAGGCGGATTGTTCATCGACTTGAGCTTTTGGTAGTGCGGTGAGGACATTAACGGCTCCAACTCTGGATTGACTGACTCTTGCCGCAAGTGCAGTTTCAGGGCCACTGCAAAGGCGGGTAACAGGCGCAGAACTGACTTTTTCAGTTCGATATCCTGCGGGTCTTTTTCCTCGATTGCTACCCAGATTTGGCGCGCTAAATTGCGGACGTTGTTGACTAAAGTTCCCCACATTTTTCGACCGTCCCAAAATCTTTCGTAGGCTGTATTTGTCCGAAAAACTAACAGTAGACCCAGGACAATACTGGGTACAATACTCGACAAAATTGGTAAGGAAACCGGCCACTTTAAAAAGTGCAGCAGGGAAATAAGAACTCCAAAGCCGCCACACAGCAAAACGCGGGGCAAAATTGAGGGAATGACAGACCCCCGAACCTGTAATGCAATTTTAAACCAAGGTGGTCGATCGCCACTCATGCAAGTCTCCTCATTAAATTAAATTAGCCCCGCCCTAGCACGGGCGGCGCAAATGCCTGCTACACTTATTTCTTCGGCTCCCACCAGTCGATTTGAGATTCGAGATTTTAGATTGACTCCACAGATAAATCTGGAGGGTTTGAACTTTGGTCTAAAATTTTTTGGTCTCCACAACTGCTGTCAGCGCTTGTATCCCTATTTGGGTGGGGTGAGAGCTTCCAAAAAAAGCTTTCCTACAAACAACCTTTGGATTTTACCCAAAAAACTCATATTTAGGCTCAATTTAAAATCTAAAATCTACAATTGATTGACGCTGTGACTTAATTCGGTAAGATTAACTATGTATCTTTAAACCTCAGATTCCGTGCAAGAGCTACCGACATCTGTGCCCCCGCATTTTCACCGATTGCCAAACCAACGGTGGCAAATTTATTCGCCTCAACCACAGCAATCCGAACAGTTTGCCGCTGAAATCGGTTTGTCGCCTTTACTAGCACAGGTGCTGATTAACCGCGGCATCGATTCTCTGAAAGAAGTGCAAGGGTTTATCGAACCGGAATCTCTGGTTTTGCCCGCGCCAACCGATGAGTTTCCCGATTTGGCTGCGAGTGTCAAATTGTTGCGGGATGCGATTTCAGGAGGGCAAAAAATTGCGATTTGTGGAGACTACGATGCTGACGGGATGACGAGCACGGCTTTGTTGTTACGCGCTCTGAGGCTGCTGGGGGCGAATGTGGATTATGCTATTCCCAGCCGGATGCGAGAAGGTTATGGGATTAACGATCGCATTGTAGAAGAATTTCACTCGGAAGGTGTCGCTCTCGTTCTCACCGTTGACAACGGAATTGCAGCCTACGGCCCTGTTGCTAGAGCGCGAGAACTCGGTGTCAAAGTTATTATTACAGACCACCACGATTTACCCCCAAAACTGCCGCCGGCTGATGCTATTCTCAACCCGAAATTAATCGCTGAATCTTCGCCATATCGCGGTTTGGCTGGCGTAGGCGTTGCTTATGTTTTGGCTATTACTTTGGCTCAGGATAGGAAAAAAGTTGGGGGGTTGGTGAATCCCTTGCTGGAGTTATTTACGTTGGGAACTATTGCGGATTTAGCGCCTTTGACTGGCGTTAATCGGCGCTGGGTGAAGCGGGGTTTGCGGCTGTTGCCTCACTCGCAATTGGCGGGTATTCAGGCTTTGATTCAGGTGGCTGGAGTGCAGCCGGGAAGTGCGGAAAGTTTGCCTCTTCTGAATTCAAAAAGCCAAGCTAGCAATACGTTAAAGCCTGAAGATATTGGTTTTAGGCTTGGGCCCCGGATTAATGCTGTGGGGCGGCTGGCTGACCCTCAAATTGTGATAGAGTTGCTGACTACGGACGATCGCGAATTGGCTCTCAAAAATGCGATGCAGTGCGAACAAATTAATCAGCGCAGGCAGGAGTTGTGCCAGGAAATTGAGCAGGAAGCAATTGCTTGGTGCGAGGAAAGTGATCTCGATTTGCAGCAAGAACGAGTTTTAGTTGTCGTGCAACCCGGTTGGCATCACGGGGTGATCGGGATTGTAGCTTCTCGGTTAGTGGAACGCTACGGCGTACCTGTGTTTATTGGTACTTTTGAGGATGAGGCTGTAGGGGCGGTTGCACATAAAATTATCAGGGGTTCGGCGAGGGGGATTCCTGAGTTTAATGTATTTGACGGGCTGAATTTTTGCGCGGATTTATTAACTAAATTTGGCGGACACAAAGCGGCGGGCGGTTTTTCGATGCCGGCTGATAACCTCGAAGAATTCCGCAATCAACTGTCAATTTTTGCCAATCAATGTTTGCAGCCGGAACACCTAAAACCGCTGGTTTCAGTTGACGTGCAGGCAGATTTGGCAGAGATTAATCTTGACCTTTACCGACAAATTGATGCTCTGGAACCTTGCGGGATTGAAAATAAGGCTCCTGTATTTTGGACGCCTAATGTTTGCATAACTGAACAGAAAATTGTTGGTAAAGGAGGTCACGTTAAACTAACTGCAACTCAAGATGGAAATGTATCGGCTAGTGTGAAGGCGATTGCTTGGCGTTGGGGGGAATATTTTCCTTTGCCTCGGCGGGTTGATATTGCTTACCGATTGCGGGAAAATAGTTTTAATGGCAAGACATCGGTTGAATTAGAATTGTTGGGCGTTCGGCTACCGGCAAATGCTGCTACTTCCATGCCACCGAAGTTCGGAAAAGTGGAGTTTGATTATTGCGATCGCACTTATTCTTGCAGTCTATCTCCTGCAGGCTCGATCGAGGAATTGAGAATTCGCAACTCTCAAGGGCAAGTTTTGGCTGTTGCACCCGGACAAAACATCGGTTTGTTAGGCAACTCCCGCAAAGATGCTAGAGAAGTCGATGTATCTCTACCTTTTTTTGAGAATTTGATTCAAACTGCTAAACACGCCCTCGGTATTTGATAACTCGGTATTTGATCAGAAATCTCGTGCAGCAGGGAAATTTGGCGATCGAGCCTTGTGAATTTTGCATCATTTAAAACTCAAAACTCCCAACTCTCGATCGCCCCGGAGCGTGCTATAATTACAGGTCGCCGCCTTTAGCAGCCAAGAGAAAAATCACGATCGGGCCAGAAAGCACGACGGCGGCGAGTAAAGCTACCTGAACAATGAGTTGGTAGTCTACACCACCCATACCACTGAAAAGATCGGTTATAAAGTCCATTTGTCCTCCTGACTGTAGTGATTAAGTCTAGATTGTTGAATTAGAAAATCCGCTTCTGATTTTACCGGGCGATCGACCATATTTTTTAAGGAACTTTACAAAATTCAACAAAATGTAAACTACGATCGACCTCTCAGTCACAGGAAACCAGGGACTTGATGCCCCTTCCCGGAAACTTCCCCCAATCTCAAATCTCAAATCTCAAATCGAACCCCCTTTCGGGATATCCATCTCCGGCGGGCGCTGGCAATTGATATACTTTAAGAGTCCCAATTTCCTAAAGTTTGACATTTTCCACATAATGCTCCGAATCTAAAATCTAAAATCTAAAATCTAAAATCTAAAATCTAAAATCAAACTATGGCTACTTGGCGTTGCGTAAAGCAGTGCGGTGCTTGTTGTTACCTCGACCCAACAGAGCGCCCAGACTTAGACGAGTATTTATCTGAAGACGAATTAGCGGTCTATTTGAGCTTAGTCGGAGATGACGGTTGGTGTATAAATTTTGACAAAACCACCAGAGAATGCGGAATTTATGCCGATCGCCCGCGCTTTTGTCGGGTAGATTCAGAGGTGTTTCAGGATATGTACGGCGTTGAGCCGACTGAATTGAACGATTTCGCGATCGAGTGCTGCTTGGAACACATTGAAGATCTTTATGGCGATCGATCTTTGGAAATGATCCGCTTTAACTCTGAAGTCGGAATTCTCGCCTTACCTGACGGTGTTTCATAATTGCGGGATGATTTTGATTGTTTTGGGGGATGGGCCCCTGATCCCGAAGGCGTGTATTTTCACAGCAGGCGGGACACCCCACAAGCATCCTCCTCAAATTGTGCAACGCCTACCTGACAACTAACAATCTCCCGGTTTCTCACCGGGAGAGTGTCAAAATAAACAAATCAAGGAAATATCGCGCAGTTGAGTTGAGCTATGAGTAATCGAGAGGGTTTTACAGGGGGATTTATTGCCGGAGCTGCCGTTGGCGGCTTGGTGGGTGCAGTTTTGGGCGCGGTGCTGTCGCGGCGCGCTGCTGAAGCTTTGCTGAGTGAACCTTCAGACGCAAAAACCAGAAAAATCCGCCAGAGGAAAGCCAGCCAACTCGAAGCCGACGGGATGGAGGTAGCAAGGCTGAGTTTAGAAGATAAAATTGCCCAGCTAAATCAGGCAATAGATGACGTGCGGCTGCAACTCGGAGACGTAAACGGCAACACGCCGGCTCCGGGCAGCGAGGGATCGATCGCCCCAGACTCCTAACTCCATTTAAGATTTTAGATTAGTCGGGCACATCAATGCGGGCTACTCACATCTTGCACCATTCTCGCTTCACAGACCTTTCGAGTCTGTGAAGCAAACAGTGATTTTTATTGTGGGCAGTTGCTCTTCTAGCCCGCCCGCAAACAGCGTGATGCTCCCCCTCTCCCCCACCTATGCTAAACTTTAAGTTAAAGTGTCTGTAAACTTTACTCAAACTTCAACGAGAATATATGAGTTATTCCATAGGCCTTTTGGCAACCACGCTGTCCACATTTCTGCAAATCTATGTAGCCCTAATGATTTGTCGCGTGCTATTAAGCTGGTTCCCGAATATCAATTGGTACGACCCCCCCTTTTCAATTTTGAGTCAGTTAACAGACCCTTACCTGAATCTATTCCGATCGATTATCCCCCCCTTGGGAGGGATTGACTTTTCGCCACTGATTGCGTTTTTTGTACTTCAGTTCGGCTCGGAATTCTTGATCGGTCTTTTGACCAGCTTGCAAACATCCTTGTAGTTTGAAAAGCTTAAGTTTTTAAGCATCGAGCGTAAATTGTTTGGCAGACCTAGCAGCCGGCAACTAAATTTTAGATTTGAGATTTTTAGATGGACTCCCCGGTTGAAAAGCTGGGGAGTTCATCGTACATCAGAAATGAGAAATTGCCAGCCACTCAACAATCTCAAATCGAAAATCTCAAATCTAAAACAGCATCCCACTTTCACGGGCAGCCCACCCTAAATCTCAAAGAGTTTCCTTAACGGCGAACCACGCCAGTAAAACCTGTAGCTTTAAATTGCTTGAGCTTCAAAGGTGTTCTCTGATTGGAGGCAACCGAAATTCTGAGCTGAAAATCGCTAACTCCGGGAGGAACTTCTTCTATAGAACCCAACCGAGTCCGGTTTTGCATCACCGGATTGTCGTCAGCATCATAAATGCGGCCGAAAATATCAGCATTGACAACTGGTTTGCCCGTGCTATTTTCAGCTTTCCCAGTAATCAAAAAGCAGGTAGCTTCCATAGAACTGCCACTGGTGACAGTTCCTTCTCCCATTTCGGCAGGACATTCGCGATAAGAAAGGTCGGAAAGTTTAATCTGCGTCAAAGCCCAAGCAGGTGGAGTGTATACCAAACTAAAAATTCCGATTAGGCAAGTAGCAAAAAAAAGGCTGATAGCTCGAAATTTCATAAATGGCGGGGAAAGTATATTTTAATTCTCAGCTTAGCGCGAATTTAGCCTCAAATTCTTACTTATAGGAATTCTGAAAACTACAGCTACTTTTTGAAGAAATGGCATTAGTCTAGACCTAAATGCTGTCGCAAGGCTTGGCGCATCACATCGACTGGGACGGATTCTTTATCCAGCCAAATTTTTAAGGCGGCTGCTCCTTGTTGAACTAGCATTTCGAGTCCGTCAATAGCTCGCGCTCCCCGAATCTTCGCATCTTTGAGAAATTGCGTAGGATTAGGGGTGTAAATTAAATCATAGACGATCGCACCTGCTGAAATTCGATCGATCTCACCATCCGCAACAGGCGACTTTTCCCCCTGCGGATACATCCCCACAGGCGTCGTGTTCACCAGCAAATCTGCCTGCGAGATTAAACTTGACAAATTATCCCAAGTATGCACCTGCAAATTCTGCACGGGCATCGGAGAATTGAGCCAACTCTGCTGAAATTCCGCTAAATTTTGTTCGCTGCGGCCGACAACGTGAATCTCTGCACATCCCAATTGAGCGCATCCAGCCACAACAGCTCTCGCCGCCCCGCCATTCCCCAAAATTACTGCTACTTTCTGAGTCCAATCGGAACCCCCCCTAGCCCCCCCTTGGTAAGGGGGGGGACCGGATTTAACAGCCATATTGCCGCTTTCTAAGCCAGAGGTAGCGTCTTTAGCCCCCCCTTGGTAAGGGGGGGTTGGGGGGGTTTGCAGGGGCGCGAGAAAGCCTTCAACGTCAGTATTTGTGCCACACCAACCTTTGTCAGTTAGGTATACGGTATTGACTGCGCCGATCGAGCGCGCGATCGGGGAAACTTCCGACAGCAGCGGTAAGATTGCTTGTTTGTGCGGAATCGTGATGCTAAATCCCCGAACGCCGATCGCCGCAAATCCTGCAAGAGCAGCTTTTAAATCCCCTGGTTTTACCGGAAACGGCAGGTAAACAAAATCGACTCCCAAGTGGGAAATAGCAGCATTGTGCATCGCCGGCGACAGAGAATGTTCGACGGGATGACCAATTACTCCTAACAGTTTAGTAGTGCCTTTAATCATTTTTGTTAGTTGAGAGTTGACTGTTGACTGTTAACGGTTGACTGTTGAGTTTTGTTAGTTTTCATACCAGATTTTGCTACAGTTGGGTCCTTATTCTTTAGTCGGCTAGGAGTGAACTTCGTTAATTCAGAAGCGATTTTCCTCGCCGAGTGACTGTCAACCGTCAACTGTCAACTGTCAACCGTCAACCGTCAACTGTCAACTGTTTGCCGAAACTCTTTGGCATCAGCCAAAATCGGATTGACATCAAACCAGTAATCTTCGCCGTAACGGTATTCAAACACCCAGAGACTCCGCAGCAATATTTGGTATTTAGTTTCCCCGTTCACAGTTTTGGTAGCGGATACTTGGCGCAGCAATTTCCACTCATCAGGTTCGATCGCCAAAGTAAGCTGGTGGCGGCGCTGGACGATCACATTTTCCAAAGTTTCCCGCGACAGAGGAGGGTCTTGTTTCTGCAGACAGCCATACAGTAGTTGCAGCAAATTGCGGACATGACCCCCGCTGACTCGACACAGGCGATCGAGAGTTTCCGCAGAGTCGAAAACTTTGCCCACCAAAGCATAGCGCTGCGAAGGATGCACCGTCGGAAAAGCCCGCGCCAGAACCATCTGCCGCAGCAATTCCACACCCTCAGAGCACTCTGAACCGTCGCTCAACTGCACCGGCACCATTGGCAAAACCTTCGGATCTACCCCAAAGCGATTGGTCAACTGGCCCAAATCGTTAGAGAAAATCAGCACCAAAGGAATTGTATACACGACGTGGCAATTTAGTCTTGCCAATTGTTCGCCGCGATCGACAAAAAGGTATTCCGGCTGCAGTCGCCCCGTCGGTTTCGTGCACAGGTGTATGCGATCGAGATTGTCGATAATTACTACAAGTCCTTGTTTCCCTTGGCGTTTGAGTTCTTGATTAGCCGGCTCCAGTAACTCCTTATTAAGCGCATCTAAAATTACGTTAGTTCGCGGCTCCAAATATTGCCTCAACTCCGATCGCAGATTCGGAGCATCTTTCGCTTTAGCAGTAATTTTGCCAATTCCCAACGCCAGAGAAAATTCTCCCTCCGTGCTGGCATTTATTTCCCCAAAACCCGGAACATTAGCTTCCGCGCTCAAGTCTATTTGAGTTTGAAAAACATCAGCAATCCCTTTAAGCAAAGCTTTAAAACCCGTCGGTTGCAGCTTAATTTTCATTTTCTCGATGCTTTCGCTCACCTGACGAGCAACGCTCAACAAAATGTCAGTGATATCTACATCTGCCATGTCTAAGTCTTTACTCGACTCAAAATAAACAACATGAAATCCTTGTTGCTGCAATTGAGCTTGCAGCCGCAGCAATTCTGTTGATTTACCAGAGCCGATGTGACCGGTGAATAATTGACAGGTAGGTGCATCGGGGGACAGACGGCTGATGGTACGCTCCAATTGTTCGACGATTGTGCCACCCCGCACTGAAGAGAAATCGATATAGTATTGTCGGTCTTGTTGATTTGCTACTGCCAGGGTGTAGCTAGGATTGCAGGCGCTATAAAATTTCTGTAAATTTAGTTCCATACCCTGTTCGCTCAAAACTACATTATGCCCTAATAGCTTATTCGTTTCGCTACTTGACTAATCAGAACAAGTGGTTCGTTTATTCTGCTGTTTTATTTTGCGGTCAATATCTTGATGTAGCTCATACAATTTTAGATTTGAGATTGGGAATGGCTCATCACTATTGCGCTTTATATCTGACCTAGCGTGGTATTTTTTGGGGAAATTTTTATCATAATAGGCGCTAACCAATTATACCTAATTTTTGCCCACAGGGAATGAAGGGAAGTCACTAATACCCGATAACTAGGCAATCGATCTGTCTGTGCCACGATTTTGTATATTGAAATAAACGACGAAGAGTGGGCGATAATGTTCTCGCGTCAAAGTGGCTATTTGAGTACGGTTAACCGAATAGATAAAGGGCGGGAACTTGCACCCGCCCCGATGCGGTTATCAAGTCAAGATCAACTCAAATCTCAAACCTCAAATCAAATTGCAGCAGCAAATCCAGTGGCAAATTTAAAACTGTTGGCTGCACCGATTCAGCAGATTTGGCACCGAGCAAAAACCGATACTTGCGAAGGACAACAGTCGTAGAGAGATCAAGATTTTAGGCTCTTCTTCAAGGTCAGAGATTCATCTGTGGAGTAAATCTAAAATCTAAAATCTAAAATCGACTGACAGCGCTATTTTCCCTAAATCTTACCATTCGTTCAGGTACACCTCCTGAAGCGTGGTTTTGACCTGTAACCAGCCTCTGGCTCGCAACAACGTAAACTTGAAACTTGGGAAAAACTACAGCCAAGAATAAAACTGATGCTAGAATTTTACCAATTTCAATAATTGTATAAACACGAGGCAGAGCCTCTGGATATGCGTTACCAGGCTCAGCGTGGGAACGAGAAAAACACTTAAAGATTTTGGATGTAAGAAACGATATCCAGTCTCTTACTACAAAATCACAATCCTCCGCGACCTCTATCGCCCAAAGTGAATATCCTATAAAAAAAGGGCTGGCAATTATACCAGCCCTTCAACTAATTTGAGATGTTAAATTAGCAGTAATCTAACATCTCAAACCTCAAATCAATCTAGCTTCTGTCGATCGCAGCCACAGGCTCAAAACTCGGAACCACAATTTCACCATTCTGCTTAGTCAACTGGTTGTACAGCCTTTCGGTATTCGGGAAATTAGCAGCCGGTAGAGTCGGAAAGCGGCGGTAAGGAACAGTATCCTCACCAAAAGCCTCCGCATATTCAACGCTGTTCAACATCGCGTTGATAAAGCCCTTAATCCCTTTACTTGCCAAGATTTGGTTATAAGTCCGAATCTCCGCTTGATTGCGAGGAGCACGGCCCAAGAAGTGCTTCGTACCCAACTCAATCACCTTAGTATTGGGATAAGGTGCGTAGAACTGTTTGATGTACAGCGACGAGCAGCCCAAAGCCTCAATGAACTCCTTGAGATTGATTTCATTGTTGCCCAGTTTGCTTTCCAGCGCCGTGAATTCATTCTTCACAACGTAGGGGTTTAAATCGCGTTCAAAAATTTGACGGTAAGCAGCTTGAATTAAAGTTTTCAAAGCTACTTTGTCCGAAGTAGTCGTCAGCTTGAACATCTTAGTTTGTTCACGCCGCTTGCTGACACCTTGAGCAATCCGACTTTGCAACTCGATATCGCCTCGATTGCCTGCTGCACCGAGTTCGATAAACCGAGGAGTTTCGGGCGTCTGAGCTTGGAGATTTTGCTCAGCGACGGAACCCGATCGCATCGTCCGCATCGACAAACCACCCGGAGTTACATAGCGCTCGTAGGGCACTGTATCTTCCCCAAAAGCTTCGTTGTACTCCGTGCTGTCCAGGATGCTATCGACCAGCGCGTAGAAACCCTTCTTGGCGCAAATGTCAAAGTAAGCGTTCATTTCCTGACGGCCGTAGGTAGGGCGTCCCAGGAGTCGGCGGTGAATGTACTCGATCGCCTTACAAACGTAGAGCTTGCTCCAGTACATATTGCGGAACACGTCCGACTTCGCCAACATCCGAATAAACTCGCGCATCGGAATCTCGCCGTTTTCCAGCTTAATTTCCGCCACCTTTTGGCGCTGGCCGTCGAACACATCGCGACCAAACACTTGCAGGTAAGCAGCCCGAATCACCGCTTGGGTTGAACTTTCGGTATATTTGACACTGGAAGCATTGCTGTAGCTGCTAGAGACACCGCGGGCAGTTTTCTTGGAAGCAACATAGCTGCTCGGTAACTGGTCTAATTTAAAGACCTTGGGGCCCAGAGAGCCAGGAGCAGCACCGCGAGCCGCCGGATTGCTCAACTGATTGTCAATCCCCGCACCTTGACGGATCAGGATACGGCGAGTGTCTTTGCCGAAGGGAGCCGGACGGCTCTTGGGGTTGCGAGTTTCTTTCGGGAAAATCGCGCCAAACTGAATTTCTAAGGGGTCATTGCCAACACCGTAAACGTGCTGGTCTGGCAGAGGCTGGTTGTAGCCAGCAAACAAGGTGATGAACTGAGGAACCTTGCGGAACGGAGCGCTGAAATTGAACAAATCAATTTGCGGGCCCCAGTTGCGACACTCCTGAGCTTCTTGGCCCAAACCGCGCAGGTAAGGCACTGTTTCTTCGCCGAAGTAATCGGAATACTCCTGGGAATAAACCATCGCGTCTACGAGGGCTGGCAGGCCGCCTTTGCTGACGATCGCAAAATACTTGCTAAATTCCTCCCGCGAGCTCAAACCGCGACCTAGGAAGTGACGAGCGGCAAGTTCTACAGCGCGGCTGTTGACAAACGGCTCGTAGAATTGCTGACGGTACAGAGGAGATTTGCCAAGGCGGCGAATAAACTCTTTCATCGAGATTTCGCCATTTTTGACCTTGGATTCCAAGTCAGAAATGCTTTGGCTGTAGGCGCGGGTAATATCGCGCTCGAATACTTGGCGGTAAGCTGCTTTGACTACTTCTATCTTTTCTGCCGAAGACAGACCGGTTTTCATGACGAATTTCGATCGGCGCTCGGCTGCGTTGAAGTAGATTTGAGGCAGTTGCAAGCCTTGCTGGTCGTTGCTTTCGCGCTGCCGCACCTTGTCTGAAGGTGTGGGAGCTTTGAATTCGGTAATTGCTACGTCGAAATACTGTCCGACGATCGCACTTGCCTCTGCATTGTTTCTGAAATATCCCAAAGATGCTGCCTTCATTTCCTGCATTGCCACAATTGTGGCCGCCGAAGAGCAAGCATTTTCGATGATTTCTCGCAATCCGCGCACGTTCACCGAAATAATATTCGGGTCGCCAGCGACAATTGCGTAGGTGATGTAGCGCAAAAACCAGCTCAAGTCGCGCAGAGATTTGGTCATGTTGCCCGGGCCGTAGCGCGAGACATTGATCGGCTGAAATCCTGCTGGGATTGGGCCGCTGTAGCCACCACCGTTGCCAGAAAATAGATTTCCTAGCCCCAAGAATCCGCCGCCGCCACCGCCGTTGCCGCCAGCGCGGCTTTCTACGTAGGTGACATTTCCCAGTTTCATGCCTTCAGAGACATTCGCCGAGCCGCCGCGAGCCGCCCCTGCTACAGCCATCGCAGGTTCTTGTGGTCTTTCCAAAAATGCCAGCGGGGAACCGCCGGTAAAAATCCGGTTGGCTGCGCGGGATACTATCAGTTCCGAGTTTTGGGTCAGCGTCGCAGAGATATCGATCCGAAGAGCCCCGGAACTGAAATAACTTGCCAGTTCGCTGAGTTCGCCCCGCTGTAGAAAGCGGTCTTGCTGTTCTGCTTGCGAAATAGTTGCGACCGGTACAGTTTGATATAGTTGCGGACGCGCAACCGAGCTTCCACCACTTGCCTTTACAGTCATTAGACTCCTTAGCTCCCTATCCAAATAGTTGCAGCATTTAACCAGACTAACCTTGCCTTCTGATGCAGGTCAAAGTAGGTATTTTTGCTTTGTTTACTTTTTGCCTTTACCTGTCACGAGGTTCGGGCGCGCTTACTTTCTTAGATTAAAATGTTTTGGTTTCATCTTTCTGCCTGCGGGGAAATGTCCGATCCGAAGGCAGGCACGGGGTACTCCCTCCGCTGCGATCCGCCGGTATACCCGTGGAAAAAAAGACTCGGCAGGAGAGTTGCCTTTGGGCGATTGCAGCCAGTGCCTTGAATTAAAGGAAAAGAAAATCAAAAATTTTCTTCTGCCTGTTTCGGGGCTTTTGACTTTCTGCGGAAAGACGCCTCCGCTTTACCCGACAGTTCAGCGGTGGGTTATTGACAGTCCTTATTTGTTAAAAAGCCTGTCGAGATTTATTGTATAGATTTAAGAGAGCTTATATGAGAAAAAATGATAAGTTTTATTACGCAGAAGCTGTCAGGGCTTGGCTACCAGGGGTTAGTCGATCGCCCGATCGCTCTCTCTTAGGCTTCCCAACTTGGCGAGACGCCACTTTGGTTGCCAGTAACGCAGCAATAGAAGTGCATCGCGTCGCGCTGTTCGTCCGTAGCTACTGACAACCAATCTCAAAACCCACGCACTATTACTATTACCTCACCTATGGATACTACGCCTGATATCAGTGCTGCCGTGCGGCGGCTGTACGATACTTTCCCTTTCCCGCCCGATCCTTTGTCAGATGAACCGCCCCCTGGGTACAACTGGCGCTGGAGTTGGCCTGATGCTTACAATTTTTGCACCGGTCAAAAGCCGCCAAAACTCGATATTCGGATTTTAGATGCTGGCTGCGGCACTGGTTCGAGCACCGATTATCTGATTCACCTCAATCCCGAAGCTTCGGTGACGGCGATCGACCTGAGTGAAGGTGCTTTGAAGGTAGCACAAGAACGCTGTCGCCGATCGGGAGCGCGGGAAGCTGATTTCCGCCACCTCAGCCTGTACGATGCGGCTGAGTTAGAGGGCGAGTTTGATTTGATCAACTGCGTGGGAGTGCTGCACCACTTACCCGATCCGATCCGGGGCATTCAAGCGCTGGCGGCGAAGTTGGCGGTGGGCGGTTTGATGCACATTTTTGTGTATGCTGAGCTCGGACGCTGGGAAATTCAATTGATGCAAAGGGCGATCGCGCTTCTCCAAGGCCCGCAAAAAGGTGACTATCCCGATGGTGTGAAAGTCGGTCGTCAAATCTTTGCTTCATTACCAGAAAATAACCGTCTTGTCAAGTACGAAAAACAGCGTTGGGCAGGAGAAAATCAGCGGGACGAATGTTTTGCTGATATGTACGTTCACCCGCAGGAAATTGACTACAATATCGAGACTTTGTTCGAGTTAATTGACGCTTCGGGATTGGAATTTATTGGTTTCTCAAATCCGGGATATTGGCAGTTAGAAAGACTTTTGGGGAAAGCGCCGGAATTGATAGAAAGAGCTCATGGTTTGACGGAACGGGAGCTTTATCGATTAATTGAATTGTTGGATACGGAAATCACTCATTACGAGTTTTTCTTGGGCAAAAAGCCTGTTAATAAAATTGATTGGTCGGACGATAAGGCACTTTTGGCGGCAATTCCAGAGTTGAGTGGTTGTATGCACGGTTGGCCTAGTCAACAAGTGTTTGATTGCAACTACCAATTGCTCAATTTGTCAAGTGCTGAATTTGAGTTTTTGCAAGGTTGTGTACCCCCCCCAGCCCCCCCTTATCAAGGGGGGGAGAAAGAGGGAAGCCCGTCTGGGCAGGGTAAAGGAGAGAAGACTGTTGGGGAGATTTTGGCGGATGTGGAGATGGGATTGGATGAAGTGCGATCGATCTTATCCAAACAGCTAATTTTGCTAACACCGAAATTATAGGGCTTTTTGATTATTTGAACGAACCGCGAAGACGCGAAGAGCGCGAAGCAAGAACTGCATCTCTTTCTTTCTCTTCCTTCGCGTCCTTCGTGCCTTCGCGGTTCATTTAATCTTACTCCCGGTAAAATCCCAAATGGATTGACACAGGCCCCCGTCTGCGGCTACGCTTTGAAGTTAGAGGTTGCTTTGCTTGTAGAGGAAGTAGCCCGCGTCGCCCAAAAATCTAGTTGCACTGCCCAAAGCTGCTGGTAACAGCAATGGACAGCTAACCGCCAAACTGTACAAGGCAGTCTGGAGGCTAACGGAGTATCTTAACATCCTCTGTAGCCGCCCTGCTATGTGTTGAAATGCGGGGCGGCTGGGTTTTTGGGTTTTTCTAGAAAACCCAAAACCAGGAGAACATATTATGTCACAGGAATTCTTGCCTGACGACAACAAATTTGCACGGCCAAATAACGACTCAGCAGCAGAATCGGAACAGGATGTGGTTTGTCTAACGGTGACAGGTTCGCCCAAGGGTGTCAGGGAAACCATACTCACTTTGTACCGCCTGGGATTTGCCCAAGTTGGCGATTGGAGTCCCCTACAACGTGCAGCTAATCCGAAGCAAGTGATGAGTGTGCTGATTCGCCGTCGGAAGCGCAAAGCGTAGGTGTTTGCTCGTTCCCAGGTCTTAGCCTGGGAACACCTTCCATGAGCATCTGCCTCCTGTTTTTATTTTTATCCGCTAGCGAACCAGAGCCTCTGGAGCTCGGTTCCCAGGCTCTAGCCTGGGAACCAGTTAAATTATGGTCACAATAAAACGAATATTACGGAAAGACAAAGGACATGACGCGAGAAGAAGCAGCGCGGCGAATTGACCAAGCAGCCGAGGAGAAATTAAGTAAGCTAGATTTGTCCAAGCTAGGGTTGGAGGAATTGCCACTGGAGATTGTTAAGTGTACGCATCTGACACAGCTTTGCCTCAATCATAATAAGATTACCTCTATCCCAAAGGAGTTCGGGCAACTCTCGAATCTGACAGAGCTTGACTTTTGGAACAATCAGATTACTTCCATTCCAGAGGAGTTTGGGCAACTGTCCAATCTGATACAGCTTAACTTTTGGAACAATCAAATTACTTCCATTCCAAAGGAGTTCGGGCAACTGTCCAATCTGACACAGCTTTACCTTAGTGACAATGAGATTACCTCCATTCCAGAGGAGCTTGGGCAACTGTCGAATCTGACACAGCTTAACCTCAGTGGCAATGAGATTACCTCCATTCCAGAGGGGCTTGGGCAACTGTCGAATCTGACCCTGCTTAACCTCAGTGGCAATGAAATTACCTCCATCCCAGAGGGGCTTGGGCAATTGTCAAATCTGAAATACCTTTACCTCAGTGACAATGAAATTACCTCCATCCCAAAGGAACTCGGGCAATTGTCAAATCTGAAATACCTTTACCTCAGTGACAATGAAATTACCTCCATCCCAGATGCGCTCGGTAAACTGTCGAGTCTTACACAGCTTAATCTCAGTAGCAATGAGATTACCTTTATTCCAGAGGAACTCGGGCAACTGTCCAATCTGACATGGCTTTTCTTCAGTGGCAATGAGATTACTTCCATCCCAGAGGAACTCGGGCAATTGTCAAATCTCACCCTGCTTAACCTCAGTGACAATGAGATTACCTCCATCCCAGAGGAATTCGGGCAACTGTCCAATCTGAAATGGCTTTACCTGAGTGGCAATGAGATTATCTCCATTCCAGAGGAACTCGGGCAACTGTCAAAGTTGACACGGCTTGAGCTCAATAATAATCAAATTGCTGAAATTCCAGAGGCGATTCGCAGCATGAAGGATTTGGAACTAGATTTGCGAGATAATCCGGTATTGATTCCGTCGCCAACTCTGGGTTATGGTCACAACCATGTAGGCTCTGGTGATTTGCCAACCATCGACTCTTACTTCTACACCCGCAATCCAGAGCTACTTGAGCTAGATGCTGAGCGCAAAAAAATTAAATCTGAGGGATATTTTGACGTTGAAACCCTTCAAGATGCCAGACGAAGGATAACAGTTTCTATTGTGCAGCGACAGGGACAGCCTAAATTTCGACGTAAGTTGTTAACTGCTTACGGCGGTCGATGCCCAATAACTGATTGTGATGTAGAGTCAGCTATCGAAGCAGCACATATAATTCCATATCAAGGTAATCAAACCAATCATGTAACAAATGGTTTACCACTTAGAGCCGACATACACACTCTCTTCGATTTGCATCTACTATCAATTAGACCAGATACTAATGAAGTGGTGATTGCCCCTGAACTCATCGGCACCTGTTACCAAGGTTTGGCTGATCGGAAACTGACTTTACCCCAGGATCGAAAAACAGCGCCAAATCAAAATGCTCTCAGCAAGCATCATGAAATTTTTCTCAGCAAATGCAAAAGTAGTCAGCTACAACGGTTATAAGGTCTAGATGAGGAAAATAGAGTTTCCCCGCCTAGCTTTAGTATGCTGCAAATGACTGGTTTCCCACATTTCCCCGCCTAGAGCTTGGAAGTGCTGAGGCTATGTCAGAATATGTCAGGGTTTTTATAGAGTTCCTTGACCGATTAATATAAATCTAAACAATGTAGCAAATAAAGCACCTATAATGGCACTAATTGAACTTAAAATAATTTGGTCTTTATTTTTAATAAAAAAGTTAGTTTTTTGGTTTGACCTTTCTTTAGTAAAAACTACAAATTTTTTGTTTATACCAAATAACCAGTGTTGAAAGTATGTTTTTCTTTTTAAAATAATTGGCTTGATTCTTTCGATCATACCAATACAAAGAGAATCATCATCACAATATATTTGTGTGTTAAATTGATCGAGTTCTAAATTAAAATAAGGTTTCGTTAACAAGATTTCTAAATTATAGAAATCTTGTTTATCTGCAATTTCTATAATCTCATTAATTGATTCTAATTCATATTCGTCCTCAAGTTTAATGATATATGAAGAATATGATTCTTCAAATAGTTCACGTGTTCTTTGAATCTCACAAATTGAATCTAATTTAGGTTCGTTCGGAGTAATATTATAAGTTGAAAAACAAGATTCTTTTAATATTTCCTCTATTTTTTCTACATCATCCAAAAATATTTTGGCTGTTGGCAAAAAAGTATGTATCTGCTTTTTGAGTTTTTTCATTAGTTTTTTAGTTATAGTGTTTACAAAAATAAACTTTCTACATACCCAACTACCTCTGTTTTATCTTCAGAGTCATCTTTATGTTTAGACATTTATCATTTCTCCAAAAGAGAGGGATTACAAGTAAGTCCTATTGCATATTTAACCTTTTTTCAATTCCCTGTCTACCGTAAAGATACTTAAACATCAACTCTTTACATAAAGACCTGTAACAGTGCCAGCCGCTCCGACCGCTCCAACCGCTGCGACCGTGCCAGACGTGCCAACAAGCGCCAGACGTGCGACCGCTCCGATCGTGCCAGACTTGCCAGCCGTCCGATCACCTCGGAGTCATCCGATCGCCCCCCAGTGTCGCAGCCTCTCAACAGTCGCAGCCGATCGCCCCGTGTCGATCGGACTGCCGCCAATTTTGGAGTCTTATTGGTGGAAAACCCTACTAACTTCGGCAGACATCAAAGCCTGTCTTGCTTTTGCCGCAGACCATGAGAAAACTGATCCGCCTTGGCTACTTTCAACGTCAGGGTTCTTTTTTTCTCCCTACTTGCTCAAACCTGAAATCCCGACCTAAACAAACCAGGATTATTTGCAGCTATAATTGCGATTATTAGTACAAAATATTGCTTTATGGACTACCACGACCTCATCACAATTGAACCGGGAAAACGCAGTGGCAAACCATGTATTCGGGGAATGCGAATCACCGTCTACGACATCTTAGAATATCTCGCCGGTGGCATGACGGAAGCAGAAATTCTGGAAGATTTTTCAGAATTAACTTCGGCAGACATCAAAGCCTGCCTTGCTTTTGCCGCAGATCGTGAAAAAAAGTTATTTGTGGCATCCCTGTGAAACTACTGTTGGACGAAAACCTCTCAGACCGAATTCTTCAGAGAATTATCGGTTTGTATCCCGATTCTGCTCATGTCAAGACCCTAGGACTGACAAATACTGATGATGCAGAAATTTGGGAATATGCAAAGGCAAATGATTTTGTGATTGTTTCCAAAGATTCGGATTTTCATCAACGGAGTTTACTTTACGGTCATCCTCCCAAATTTATTTATCTCCGTGTTGGCAATTGCTCAACATCTAAAATTGTTCAAATTCTGCGAGATGAAATCGACATCATTAGTCAGTTTGGAGATAGAGAAGCAGAGAGTATACTGGTATTGTCATAGCAGGAAACCATGTTGTATATAGCAGAAACCAACAATGACGAATGAAACCTGGATTGTTTATAAAACGGAGTCTATGGACGCGACTGGATGGGAAAACCGTCAGTTGATGCCGGGGACTTCTTTAACAGATATCCTACATGAAGAGTGGGACAGTTCTGGCGTGTTGCCCCAAGTAGGCGATCGCATTCGGGAGTATGCTCAAATGGAACCAGAAACAAGCAGCGGCATCACTCATGGACGTGATGGCGACTGGGTTGTCACCAGTATCAACCAATTCTCATCCTTTGATACCAACCAACGAATTGTTGTATGTTATTGCACTTACCAGCCTGTGACACCCGATTGGGAAAAGTTAGGCAGAGGTGCGCCAGTACAAGCTACAGCAACAGCATAATCAAATAATTGAAACAGTGCTGCCCAGCTTGTTAATTCAACTACAATCACTGCGGCGGCCGCTTCCCTCGGATGTGTAAACATTTTAATAACAATAGCAATTCTGGAAGGTAAAAGATGACACAAGCCCACAAACAGAAACTTACCTTTGAAGAGTACCTCACCTATGAGGACGACACCGACAACCGCTACGAATTAATTGATGGAGAGTTAGTAACATTGCCACCAGAATCGGGCCCCAACAATTTCATTGCTAACTATCTACTATTCACTCTGGCTAGTAGCGGGTTCATCCCACTGAGGCTGATCAGAACACATATGTGCGAAATCCAAGTTCCGATCCTGCGGGAGGGCGACGCAGCTAACCGCTACCCAGATTTGGTGGTTTTGCGCCCCGAACACATCTTGCTGACAGCAACCAGGCTAACCATCACCCAAACTATGCCACCTCCTCAGTTGGTTGTCGAGGTTGTTAGTCCAGGTAGACTTGGGCGCGATCGCGATTACATTAGCAAACGAGCCCAATATGCGGCGCGGGGTATCCCTGAGTATTGGATTGTTGACCCTCAAGAGCAAATTGTAGCCGTACTTCAACTAGAATCGGGTGAGTATGTCGAAGTTGGGATGTTTCAAGGGGAACAAACACTTGTTTCTCCAACATTTCCGCAGTTGAATTTAACGGCTGGACAAGTTTTGGGAGGAGAGTTTCAGTTGTAGAATGCGCCAAATTGCATAATTTTCACCTAAGCTACCTTGGGGCAAATTTCGACTTTGACAGTCATACCTACTTTATTGAGCATTGCAATCAGACTGTCAACGGAAAACTGCCCTATTTTACCTTGAGTTAGAGCTTTGATTCGATCGTTGGACTGTTGGAGATGTTGAGCCGTTTGATCGAGAGTCCAACCGCGCTCTTTAATCTGATGAGTCAGGGCGAGAATTAGTTGCGATCGGATTAGTAAGTTATCAGCTTCTTCAGATGAGAATCCGAGGTCTAGAAAGATATTATCGACTGCTTGGGTAATAGTATTTTCGCTCATTGTTCCGGTTCTCTTGAGTTTAAACGATTTTGTAACAAATCTTGGTAGCGTTTCTGCCCAACTTCGATATTTTTCTGAGCTGTTTTCTGAGTTTTCTTTTGGAAGGCATGGAGCACATAAATAGCTTCTTCAAATCTAGCAATATAGAAAACCCGATAGGCATTTTCTGTCCGAATCCGAATTTCTTCAACGCCTTTACCTACGATCGACATCGGTTTAAAGTCTGGTGGTTGTATGCCCTGCTGGAGATTCCAAAGTGAAAAACCGGCTTCTTTTCGGGCATCTTCAGGAAGAGATTGGATTTCTTCGCGGGCAGGGCCAACCCACCGAATCGGCTTGATGGTCATCGAGTTTGTTGAGAATCGAATACTGTGACAATTATACTCAAGTATTGCCTTAAGTATTTTATTTCTTCAGCGCTCTATGTCGGTTAGTTCAGCCGCCGATTTGAGACATGGTGCGGCTATAATTTCCTTGAGTAGTTCCCGAATCTCGCTGTTTGAAATTAATCTCCGGTTTAATCTCCAATATCTGCCGCACTCGATCGCGCAATTCGCCTGTAGACACCCCATTCCGTAAAGCAGTTTTTAAGTCAATTTGACCAGTTTCGTTGAGCAGACAAGGCCGCAGCCACCCGTCAGCAGACAAACGCATCCGGTTGCAGCGATCGCAAAAACACTCGGACATTTGGCTGATAAATCCTAAAGTGCCCTTCGCCCCCGGAATTTGAAACACATCCGCCGGCCCATTTCCGCGCACTCCCGACTCGGCTAACCCGTATTTGTCGCTAATTTGTTGCCGCAATTCGGCCGAAGCTACCCAACCTTTATCGCCAAATAAATCCCCATTGCCGATCGGCATAAACTCAATAAATCTAACGTGCCAATTCCGGTTAATTGTTAACGCCGCTAAATCCAATATTTCGCTGTCATTCACACCGGGAATTACCACAACATTCAGCTTCAGCGGGTCGAATCCAGCTTGATAAGCCGCTTGAATTCCCTCCCAAACCTGCGTCCATCGCGATCGTCCCCGACTGCCAATTATCTTATCAAAAGTCTCCGGTTCCAAGGAATCCAAACTAATATTAATCCGGCGCAAACCAGCATTGTAGAGATTTTCCGCCATTCCCGCCAGCAAAAAACCATTAGTTGTCATTGACAAATCTCGCGTTTCGGGCATCGAGGCGATCGACCTCACCAAATCCACCACCCCAGGCCGCAGCAGCGGTTCCCCTCCTGTCAAGCGAAACTTGGTAAATCCCACGGGTATAAAAACTTCCCGCAGCAGAGTTAGCAATTCCGAGTGAGTTAACAACTGCTGCTGCAATACATAGTCCAACTCGCTACCTTCCGGCATACAGTAGAGACAGCGGAAGTTGCAGCGGTCTATCAAGCTAATCCGAAGGTAGTCTACGGTATCCATGTCAATAGTTTGTAATATTATTTAATTATAAATGGCGATCGCATTTTCTGCAATTATTGATAGAAAGCAAAAAACCTGCATCGATTTCTCTCTCTTCTCTTACTCTGTGCTCTCTGCGCCCTCTGCGGTTAATAAAAAAAATCTAGTTTGCAAGTCTATACATCTATGACATTCTTTGAATTTGAAGCTGATTTTGTCGAAGCTTTACGCTGCATTCCGATGCAAGTACGTCTCAAATTAGATACTTGCGGCATTAAATTGAAGTTGCAGGATTGGAATCATTTCAACCAAGCAGAACGGCAAAGTCTTGTAGAGTTACCTTGCTTGACAGAAGCAGAAATTATTGATTACCGAGAAAAGCTAAACCAAGTATTAATTCAACAGACAGGCAAACCGGGAACTGATTTGGCGGTTGATGAAAATCCCCCCTGGATGGATGCTGCAACTGTACCGGAGTCGGTTTCAGCAAAAGCGCAAGAGCTCGGCGTGACAATTTCTTTGGCCCAGTGGGCGAGTTTGCAGCCGCTACAGCGATTTGCTTTGATTAAGCTTAGTCGATCGAGCCACGAGAATAAAAACTTTCTCCCGGCGCTTCAAGAGTTTAAGGTTATTGAATGAGATCGAATTAGAATTAACTCTTGAAGCGCGCAGAGGCAGACGAGGGAGAGTTACCTCATCGATTCGGGCGATCGGTCTCTGTCCCATCTCACTAAGTGAGGCTTAATTAGTGAGAATCAGGAGAACAATGTGTAACCAAGTGCGGTCTGGCGGTAGGAGAGGTAGGGTGAGGTCGATCGGACATTTAACGGCTTGAGGTTTCCGAAGCGCCAGACACCCAATTCCGACAAGTATGATTAATTTAATTTTAAGTATTGTTACCGCAGCGTGGTATTATTTTTCTGAGTTTGCAAAGCACTCGCCTGCTACCTGCATTAGTTTCTGAGCTTCGTGAACACGCAAAACACACCCACCGAACCCACACCAGCAACCGAGGATATTCCTCAAGCTGGCACAGTCTCAACAGTCTCGACAGTCTCGTCCGAGACAACGAATCCCATGCAAGACTTTTATCGCCTCCAACAAGAGTTGTTGGCGTACACCCTTGCTTTTACGGCGATTATTTTTATCTCCGTTTGGATTTTTTACTCCCTCAACATTGCCCTGAATTATTTGCTTGGGGCGGTCACAGGTGTGGTTTACTTAAAGATGTTGGCTAGAGACGTTGAACGAATCGGCAGCCAAAATCAACGCATCAGCAAGACAAGGCTCGGTTTGTTTTTCGCGGTGATGATAGTAGGAACACAGTGGAATCAGCTACAGATTTTACCGATATTTTTGGGATTTCTGACTTACAAAGCTGCGCTGATGGTTTACGTGATCCGAAGTGCATTAGCACTAGATTACAGGTAAGTCAGGTAAGAAGAGCAAAACTCAACTCATCGATTTGTATGGGGAAGCCCGTTGAATGGCAATGCTTGACGTTCTAAACACCTTTAATCGTTTCCCCCTCGCCAAATTGGAAGTGGGCCAGCAGTTGTACTGGCAACTCGGCAATCTGAAAGTTCATGGACAGGTTTTTCTAACCTCGTGGTTTGTAATTGCTGTTTTAGTCGTAGTTTCGATTTTAGGAACCAGCAAAATCCAGCGAATTCCCAGCGGAATGCAAAATTTTATGGAGTATGCGCTGGAATTTATTCGGGACTTGGCTAAAAACCAAATTGGGGAAAAAGAATATCGCCCTTGGGTACCGTTTATTGGTACATTATTTCTGTTCATCTTTGTGTCAAACTGGTCTGGCGCTCTAATTCCTTGGAAGCTGATTAAGCTGCCATCAGGCGAATTGGGAGCTCCTACCGCTGACATCAACACGACGGTAGCATTTGCACTGCTGACTTCTCTAGCATATTTTTATGCAGGTCTCAGCAAAAGCGGCTTGGGGTATTTCGCCCACTATGTTGAACCGGTACCTTTCATGTTGCCGTTCAAAATCATAGAAGATTTCACTAAGCCTCTGTCCCTAAGTTTCCGTTTGTTTGGCAACATTCTTGCGGACGAATTGGTGGTCGGAGTGCTAGTGTTGCTAGTGCCTTTATTTGTTCCTCTGCCAGTGATGGTTCTGGGACTATTTACCAGTGCAATTCAAGCTTTGATTTTTGCAACCTTAGCCGCAGCCTACATAGGTGAAGCTCTAGAAGGCGGTCACGGCGAAGAACACCACGATTAACTAACGATAAACGGCGAAGAATGAAGGAGGAAAAAGAAAAATTCTGAGCTCAAACTTCCTCCCGTTAAATCGGACAATTCTGTAGACTATCTGTTCTCAATTTTGTACTTTAGATAAGGAAAATCATCATGAACCCAACAGTTGCTGCCGCTTCCGTAATTGCCGCCGCTTTGGCAGTAGGTTTAGCTGCAATCGGCCCTGGCATCGGTCAAGGAAATGCAGCAGGTCAGGCTGTAGAAGGGATTGCCCGTCAGCCGGAAGCAGAAGGTAAAATTCGCGGCACCTTGCTGTTGAGTTTGGCGTTCATGGAAGCGCTCACAATTTACGGTTTGGTCGTAGCCCTAGTGCTGCTGTTTGCCAACCCCTTCGCATAATAATTGGAAATTTTAGATTTGAGGTTTTGGCGATTCTAATCCAAAATCTCAAATCTAAAATCGATTAAGCGAATTAGATGGAAGCCGTCAAAAAATCATGATGCACTGGACAGTATTACTAGCAGTTGAAGAAGCGGCTAAGGAAGGGGGACTGTTTGATATAGATGCTACGCTGCCTCTGATGGCGGTGCAGTTTTTAATTCTAGTCGCAGTCTTGAATGTAATTTTTTACAAGCCGCTCAGCAAGTCAATTGACGATCGCGCCGATTACATTCGCAACACTCAAGTCTCCGCGCAAGAACGCTTGGCAAAAGCTCAGCAACTAGCGCAGCAGTACGAGCAAAAACTGGGAGAAACTCGGAAACAGTCTCAATCAGTAATTGCAGCAGCTCAAGCTGATGCCCAAAAAATTGGGGCAGCAAAAGTAGCTGAGGCTCAACAAGAAGCTCAAGTCGCGCGAGAAAAGGCTGGGCAAGAAATAGAGCAGCAAAAGCAAGAAGCAATGCGCTCACTAGAACAACAAGTAGACGCGCTCAGCGGCCAAATTCTCGAAAAGCTATTAGGGCAGTCGCTGGCCAAATAGCGAGACCGAAGAGTTTTAGATTTTTGATGGAATCTTAAATCTAAAATCGCTTCACCCAATCTGCACGCGCAATTATGGAAGAGTATCATGGGGACTGTTTTATTGCTAGCCACAGAAGCTAGCGGCGAAGGTGGTTTCGGTTTAAATTTCGATATTTTAGAAACCAACCTGATTAACCTGGTCATTATTATTGCAGTGCTGTTTTATTTCGGGCGCGGATTTGTAGGTAAAATCCTGACAGAGAGGCGTTCGGCCATCCAAGAGGCGATTCAAGAAGCAGAAAAACGCCAAAAAGATGCAGCAGCAGCTCTAGCAGAGCAACAGCAAAAATTGACTCAAGCGCAAGCAGAAGCGGAACGAATTCGTGCCGCTGCTGAAGAAACTGCCAAGAAAGCAAAAGAAGCAATTCTAGCTCAGGCAGCGCAAGACGTTGAACGCATGAGAGCAACAGCAGGTCAAGAGTTGGAAGCGGAGCGGGAAAGAGCGATCGCCCAACTGCGATCGGCGGTTGTATCTCTGGCATTAGCAAAGGTGGAAAGCCAGCTAAAAACTAGCTTGGACGACAGCGCTCAACACCAATTAATTGATCGCAGCATTGCGTTACTGGGAGGCTAAAACGTGAGTACAGTCAGCACAGAAGTCTTACAGCCTTACGCATCTGCCTTGATGTCACTGGCTCAGTCCAACAATCTCTCAGAGAAGTTCGGCGAAGACATTCGTTCCTTGCTGAGCCTGCTAGAAGGTTCGGAAGACTTGCGTCAATTTTTAGCCAATCCGCTGGTAAAACCGGATGCTAAAAAAGCCGTGATTCAGCAAATAGCGGGTGAAGAAATGAGCCCCTTGATGCACAGCTTTCTGAAGCTATTAGTAGACAAAGGAAGAATTCTTTTTTTAGAAGGAATTGGCAAACAATACTTGGCAAGGCTCCGAGAACTAAACCAAACAGTATTGGCTGAAGTTACATCGGCAGTCCCGCTTTCAGACGCTCAACAGCAGACTGTTCGCGAGAAAGTGCAGGCGATGACCAGCGCTAGTCAAGTAGAAATTGAAACCAAAATAGACGCAGATTTAATCGGCGGTGTGGTAATCAAAGTAGGCTCTCAAGTAATTGATGCCAGCCTGCGGGGACAATTGCGCCGTCTAGGAATTCGCTTGAATTCCTGATTTAAGGAAGCAGGAGGAAGGAAGAAGGAAGCAGGAAAAAGGAAGAAGGAAGAATAAAACAGGAAGCAGGAATAAATTAATTTCTGTTTTTGAGTTGTTAGTCCCAAAATCTTACTACCAAATCCCTATTCTTTCTTGCCGAAAACATCGACAGACAACTAACAACTGACAACTGACAAATAATAACTGACATGGCAGCAATCAGACCTGACGAAATTAGCAGCATTATTCGCCAGCAAATTGAACAGTACGACCAAGACGTAAAAGTCTCTAACGTCGGTACTGTTCTGCAAGTAGGCGACGGCATTGCCCGGATTTATGGCTTGGATAAAGCCATGTCTGGGGAATTGCTAGAATTTGCCGACGGCACCGTGGGTATTGCACTGAACCTCGAACAAGATAACGTGGGTGCAGTGTTGATGGGCCAAGGCCTCGGCATTCAAGAAGGTTCGGCAGTTACTGCTACTGGCAGAATTGCTGAAGTCCCCGTGGGTGAAGCAATGTTGGGACGGGTAGTTGATGCTTTGGCGCGTCCGATTGACGGCAAAGGAGAAATTAAAACTACTGAATCTCGCTTGATTGAATCTCCGGCACCGGGGATTGTTTCTCGCCGTTCTGTTTACGAACCCATGCAAACAGGAATTACCGCTATTGATGCGATGATTCCGGTGGGAAGAGGACAGCGGGAACTGATTATCGGTGACAGACAAACTGGTAAAACTGCGATCGCGATCGACACGATTATTAACCAAAAATCGGAAAACGTGATCTGCGTTTACGTGGCGATCGGTCAAAAAGCTTCTACAGTAGCTAACATCGTCAACGTCCTGCAAGAAAAGGGCGCGATGGACTACACGATCGTAGTAGCAGCCAACGCTAGCGACCCCGCAACCCTGCAATACTTGGCTCCCTACACAGGTGCTAGCTTAGCCGAGTATTTCATGTACAAAGGCAAGCACACTTTGGTCATTTACGATGACCTTTCCAAACAAGCACAAGCTTACCGCCAAATGTCCTTGTTGCTGCGCCGTCCTCCCGGTCGCGAAGCTTATCCCGGAGACGTGTTTTACCTGCACTCTCGCTTGCTAGAACGCGCTGCTAAATTGAGCGACGATTTGGGCGAAGGCAGCATGACTGCTTTGCCAATTATCGAAACCCAAGCTGGTGACGTTTCTGCTTACATTCCGACGAACGTAATTTCGATTACCGACGGTCAAATCTTCCTTTCTTCTGACTTGTTTAACGCTGGTTTGCGTCCGGCAGTAAACCCCGGTATTTCGGTATCGCGGGTAGGTTCGGCGGCTCAAACTAAGGCTATGAAAAAAGTAGCCGGTAAGGTGAAATTGGAACTGGCACAGTTTGAAGAACTGGCAGCATTTTCTCAGTTTGCTTCTGACTTGGATAAAGCTACTCAGAATCAATTGTCGCGCGGTCAGCGCTTGCGGGAACTGTTGAAACAGCCCCAAAGTTCGCCTCTGCCGATGAACGAACAAGTGGCTGTAATCTATGCCGGTATTAACGGCTATATGGATGACATCCCAGTGGAAAAAGTCAGCAAGTTTACTGTTGGTTTGCGCGACTATTTGCGGACTAGCAAGCCGAAGTACGGCGAAATTGTTCAAGGCGGAAAAGCCTTGACTGATGAAGCTGAGAAGCTGCTGAAAGAAGGCATCACTGAATACAAGCAAAGTTTTCTAGTTTCTGCGTAGTAGACAAGTAGGAATTTTGAACCGCAGATGAACGCGGATTAACGTAGATAATCTGAAGTTAATCTGCGTTAATCTGCGTTAATCTGCGGTTTTAATTAAGAAGATGCGGGCAAGGATGTAAGGAGAAAGTTATGGCAAATCTGAAAACTATTCGCGATCGCATTAAGTCGGTCAAGAACACTAAAAAGATTACAGAAGCAATGCGCTTGGTGGCCGCTGCAAAGGTGCGCCGCGCTCAAGAACAGGTGACTGCTACTCGGCCTTTTGCCGATCGACTGGCAGAGGTATTATACGGTTTGGCGGAACGCTTGCAGTTTGAAAACCTGGATTTGCCGCTGCTGAAAAAACGCGAAGTGCGATCGGTGGGACTGTTGGTAGTTTCGGGCGATCGGGGTTTGTGCGGCGGCTACAACAGCAACATCATTAGATACGCCGAAAATCGCGCTAAGGAAATCAAAGCTGAAGGCTTAGACTACAAATACGTGTTGGTAGGACGCAAAGCTACTCAGTATTTCCAGCGCCGCGAACAGCCGATCGATGCTACTTACGCTAACTTAGAACAAATTCCCACAGCACCGGAAGCGGCACAAATTGCTGACGAATTGCTTTCTTTGTTCCTGTCGGGAACTGTGGACAGAGTTGAGCTAATTTACACCAAGTTTGTGTCGCTAATTAGTTCGCGTCCGGTAATTCAAACCTTGCTGCCCCTCGACCCCCAAGGTTTGGAAACTCCTGATGATGAAATCTTCCGCTTGACATCGCAAGGCGGACAGTTTCAAGTATCGCGCGAGAAGGTTGCTTCACCTACTAAGAGCTTGCCCAGAGACATGATTTTCGAGCAAGATCCGGCGCAAATTCTGGAGGCTCTTTTGCCCTTGTATTTGAACAACCAATTGCTGCGGGCTTTGCAAGAGTCTGCTGCTAGCGAGTTGGCAGCGCGGATGACGGCGATGAACAATGCTAGTGAGAATGCTAGCGATTTGATCGGTAGCTTGACACTGACTTATAACAAGGCGCGGCAAGCAGCAATTACTCAGGAAATCCTGGAAGTTTGCGGCGGTGCTGAGGCTTTGAATGGTTAGGTTAGAGTTGACAATTTGTTGATTTTATGCTATGCGTCTGGGGGAACTCAGGCGCTTTTTTTATTTATAAAGTTGTTACAATTGACCACAATGTACTAACAAAGCCAAACTCAAGATTTTTTGCAGAAACCGGGTTTATGAGCGTAAATGATACCTAAATGACTTAAATTAACGCTCTGTAGCGTTTTTCGCGGAAAACGGCATTTATTGCACTATTGCATTAGTATGCACTAGGGCATATAGTTAAAACAATGCACCTGTATGCAAAAAGCTGGTTTTTAGGCAAACTACATAAAAATGTCAAAATGTATATGTTGTAAAGCCTTGAGCCTGTATGGATGAAAACAAGACTGTGGCTATTAGAGTAGAAATGCCGCCGGAGCTGCGGAACCGATTTAAGTCGGCTGTTGCTAGGGACGGTAAAAATATGAGGGATGTTTTGCTGGAATTTATGGAGCAATATGTCATGAAGGCTGAGCAACCAAAAATAGAAGCAAGTCAAAACCAAAACAACACATAGCTGCTGTGTGCAGTGGTGGAGCGATCGCATACAGGGCAAGACATTTAGTTTTTAAACTGTAAGGGAAGTCTGAAGTGAGGAGCGATCGCGTACCGAATCCAAAGCCAGAAAACGTACACCATGTTACAGATCCCGAACTCTGTGAAAAGATGGGCGAAAAATACCACTGGCGGTTAAAAGAAATCCGAGTGACTCGTAACACCCCCCCTGATGTGGCTTGCGTGTTTGAGGGGGAACAAACCTCGTTTCAGGATATGTGGCAAGATTACCAAGATTAAAGGAAAGGGAGGAAAAATGGCAAAAAAAATCTGGATTGTCTACAAAACCGAAAGCATGAGTGCTCCGGGCTGGGAAGAACGTCAGCTTATGCCGAGGGGCGGTCTCACTAATATACTTTGGGAAAATTGGACTTGGGAAGAAAACCCAGAAATTCCTCAAGTAGGGGACAAAACCCGCGATTATGAAAATCTATCTGACCCCGGTAATGGAGTCACCCACGGGAAAGATGGAGATTGGGTAGTTACTCGCGTTCAGCAGTTTTTTGCTTCCGATACTGAGGAGCGAATTGTGGTGTGTTACTGTTCTTACCAACCTGTTACATCTGATTGGGAAGCACTACAACAGGGTGAGTCTGTCAATCAGATGCTAGCAACTGTCGAATAATATTGAGTGGATAATTAGTTCGTAAAAGCGATCGACTATTCCTGCACAATTTCATACAAATCTTCGATCGACAAATCAAAAGTCCTTGCCAACTTGTGCAAGGCTGTCACATCAACTGTTGCTAATCCAGGCGATCGGGCATAGGTTCTGAGGGTACTGTAGACTACGCCCGATCGCTCTGAAACTTCTTTCAGCGTCCAGCCCTTCTCGGCAGCAAATTCTCGAACCCGCAACTTAATTAATCCCATAACCTCTTGACTTTTGACTAATATAAGTCATAAACTTGTAATGTAAAAAGCGATCGCCCCAACGTCTGGAAAACTAAAAGACGATCGCCTATCAAAGTTCAAATCCCATCAACTGGGATTTATTAACCATCTGAAATTCCCATCAAGTGGGATGTATCAACCATTGAAAATTCCCATCAAGTGGGATGTATCAACCATGTTAGCAAGCTTTCGACCAAAATCAACCCCCAGACACAGATTGAGCCGGTTTGTGACGAAAGAGGCGATCGCGCGGCTGCTGAAAATCAAGGTAGAACAAATATATCGCTTCGAGTGCTGGGCGCATATCCTGTACGTGCACGCCAAAGGCATGAGTCGGTTTGTCAGTTATGCCGACTTTCCGCCTGTTTTGGGAGTGGAATCGCCCTCTGGTTTAGATTTTGGTTATTGGAAGCGCCGGATGGCGAGTCAGAAAGAGAGACACGCGCCGGATTTTTGGGTGGATTTTTATGCGGCGAGATTTCAGAAAGCTGTTTGTGTTTCTGAATTGTTGGAGTGGGGGGAATTGGTGGGGGTGATTAAATTGATGTTGGGGGCGATCGGGCTGGAGTCGCTGCGAAAGGTTTATGCACAAGAGAAATCTCTGCTAGAACATTTCTAAATTAGGACTGAAAGACGGGTGATTAGAAACCGGGTTTTTTTGCGACAATACTGCACGCCCAGCCTTTAACTAAGTGAAAAACCCGGTTTCTTTGCTGTGCGTAACTCTCATAAACTCCTGCCCCCCCTGTAGGGGCGGTGCCCCCGTGCCCGCCCGAAAGATCGGGGCAACCACGGGGGGATTGCCCCTACAGGAATTACTCGCCACAAACATTCAAAAAATTGGTACAAGCTCAACAGCAACAGTTATAATTTCTCCATGCGTTTCCCTCTCTATCCCTTGTTAAGCCCATGAGTAACCTTTCAAACATCCCAGGCGATCGCGGGAATTACAGGCTAAGTCCGCTCAGTCTGCGGTTATGCGTTTGGTGGGTTCCCGCCGTCGGAGTCGAAGTAGGCTTTGATTGAGTTGGTTGATTATGTTTTTAGTCAACTTTATTAGGTGCGATCGCGCAGTTTTAGGGAAGATAATCAAATTGTGGTTTACATTTTACCTAAAAAGTTTTATGTCAATTAGTTGAAGGAATTTACAATGAATTATCAGTTTTTGTGCGACTACCAAGAAAACTTAGAAAATAAAATCAAGTTTTTCTTAGATGATTTCCAACAATTTTCTTGGGATAAAATTTATATTTTTTCTGCTTTTGTTAGTGAGTATGGGGTGGAAAAAGTAAAAGAAATTATTTCACACGAGTCTTTAAATGAAAATACGGAAGTTGTGGTTGCTATAGGCAAAAAAACTTATGATATTAATAAGCCTATTGATATACAAAAAATTTTAGATTTCGTCAAAGAGCAAAATCAAAATAAATTTAAGACTCAACCAATTAGTTTCATATGCCCTAAAAATGATGGATTTCATATCAAAGCCTATTGTTTTTTAGGTCGTAACAAGAAAGGTTCTCAGACTCAGATAGGTTATTCGATCATAGGTTCATCTAATCTAACCAAATTTGGTTTTAAAGGTAAGGGAGAATTATGTATTAGCATCGACAACTTAGAATTAACACAAAAATTGATTGATTGTTTATCAGATAAATATATTATTAATAATCGATCTTATCATTGGGATCAAGAAATTGAGAGATATAAAATACAACATAAAGAATGTCAGGATAAGAAATATAAGGATAAACAGTCTCGTCAAGATCAAGATGAAGATCCCGAAATTCCCGTTAAAGAAAACTCTACGCCTGTAAATCAATCTGAACCGAGACCTGGTAAATTCATTAAACTAGGTGTCCTGACTGATAGTGTTCTTCTTGCCAAGGCAACTAATCTAGTTAATGATAGGGAGAAGATAGATTGGTTTCACTCGTCACCCACAACTCTAGAGGAAGCGAAAGCGGATTTTCCCGAAGGTTCTTTATGTCTCTTATCTTCAACAGAAAACAAGATATTCAGGATTGTTGAAATCATGCCTTACCTTTCCCATCAAGAAAACACAGAAGGATGTTTTGTAAGATATAAAGAAAATGTAACTTATGAGTCTGATGATATTTGTGAAATCCTTGAGAAAGAAGAGTATAAAGAGATAAAAATAGCTGAGGAAGAGTATGAGGAATATAGAGAAAGGAATCAAGACCCTAAATTAGAGTATGCAACTCTAAATAAGTTTGAAAACGAAGTTAAGAAAATGCTCGACGATCCGAATTATAAAAAAGGGATAGAAAAAGGTAAGAAGAAGATGCAGAAGATGCAATCAGAAATTGAGAGAATATCAAAAATTGATAATATCAGCTTAATAAAGAAAGAGCTAGAATTACTCCGTCAATCCATTTAATGTGCCATCATTGTATTCTGAGTACCAACTTTATTTTACAATGGTTATGGAATAAAGTTATCGTCTTTACCGGTCATACTATTAATAGTATGCTTCTTGCAAAAGTGCCATTAATTGTCAGAAAATCAAAGAGAATTTATTGTTTCAGAGTTTATACTTATCTTAAGTCTTTGCTAAAAGTTTAAGTAACTTCTTTGCTGGTAATCCCGTAAGATGGCAAATTGAAGGAACTAGAGATAGTGTTAATATTAAGGTAATAGTAGAACCTGATGGGAGAGGAATCATTGTATTGACTAAGTGAGAAACCCGGTTCTTTTTCTCAAGTGACTTGGCTCATAATGTGCGATGGCATCCAAATTTTAAATAACCAAAAATGGTGAATAACGGGACTAACCAAACCCCTAAGCAAAATTCGGCTAATTGTGGCAGTATTGATGAATCAGAAAGAGCTTTTGGTGAAACCGAAAGAGCGATTGCTGAATTTCTAGAAAGAGAGGGAAAAAATGTTAAAGCCTTGGTAGAACAAACCGATGGAGGTAGAAATCCCGATGCTGAGGTAGATGGAAAACGCACTGAATTCAAAAGTCTAGATGCCGGTGCTACAAGCGCGACAGTAAAAAATCAGATCAACAACTCGATTAGACGAGGGGGACAAGCTAGGGATATAATTATAGATGCTAGGGTGTCTGGGTTGATAGAGGCTGAGGCTGAACGAGGTTTGCAGAGGGCGAAAAATATTACACGCGGAAAAATTGATAGCGTCCGAATTATTGGCGATATCTATGACATCACTTTTACTGAGTTTCAATAAAGGAGGTTTTTATGTCTCGCACACTAGATATTTTTGTAGACTTTCCACAGGAAATCGAGCATTTAATCAAAGAATTAGAGTTTATATTGGCTCTTAAATTAGAGCTGGTTTCTGATGGCATAGACAACTGGTATGAGTTTCGCAACTCAACAATCACTCTTACAGTAGGAAAGCATGATTTTGAAAATGATAAAGAGCTCAACTTTGAAGAATACCCTTACAACCTATCAATCAGAGCGCTGAATATCTCGAATGAACTTGATAGAAAAAAGTGGCGAGATGAGTTTGCTAGTTATGTTCTCCACAAGTTGAAAACTACCGAAAGGTATCGTTTAATGCTGGTGGATGACTTACAAGTGAAGTTAGAGGAGTTTGCGCCATTGGTGAAGGTTTGATCGAACATCATACAGGCAAGTTCTGAAACCGATTTGTAAAAACGAGGAAATGACTATGGTCACTGCTACTGCTGTACAGGATAATTTTACTTTAGAAGAGTTCATCACCGAGCCGCCCGACAACATGGAATTTGTAGACGGCAAACTTGTGGAGAAAAATGGCATGACACTAAAGACGGGTAAAATTCAGTTGAGACTGGGGAATTCTTGGGAAGATTACAAAAATTCTAGCGGACAAGGTGGAGAGGCTTATGTCGAGGTTCCTTGCCGCACTAACCGACAAATTCGTCGCCCCGATGTCGCTTATCTCACACCCGAATTAGTTGCACAATTTGGCAATCTTGCCACTTTACCCCAAAGTTTCCCTTTAATTGCCGAAATAGTTTCACCCACCGATATCGCTGAAGATGTCTTTCTCAAAGCACAGGAATATTTAGAATCTAGCTGTCAGGAAGTCTGGTTAGTTTTTCCCGAAAGTCGTTTAATATTCGTGATGACTCAAAATCAAATATTGACATTTAGATCCGGCGATACCGCCAGCACCCAACAAATCCTGATCGGTTTTAGCATCGATGTCGATCGATTGCTAGCTTAAACTAAATTCTACAACCTTTCATGTAGCAGCACGCGACACAAAACTCTCCTCTAGCCGTTGCACCAGTTCTGAAATCAAATTGCTACAATATGTTTAAGAATCCTCAGTCCGCCTTCGCGGACTTCGTTTGTAGAGCATCGGAATTCTATTCGGTGGTATTGAATTAATATCCCACCCTTATCGGAGCAAACCGCCATGTCAGACGACTTTTCCTTAGACGAGCTTTTAAATAGAAGTTACTACGCCTTCAAAGACGCAGAAAACCAAGTGGGACAGTGCAATGTTTTAGTCATCGGCAAAACCGGCGTCGGCAAAAGTACCCTGATAAATTCCGTTTTTCGCCAACGCTTAGCAGAAACCGGAGTCGGCCGCCCCATCACTCAAGGCATTCGCCAATATACCAAACCGAATTGCCCAATTACAGTCTACGATACTCCCGGACTCGAACTCAACGCCGAACAAATTAAAATTATTCAATTAAACGTTGCTAAACTGATTGAAGACCAAAGACTCCTGCACCCAAAAGAACACATTCACGTCATTTGGTACTGCATTAATCACAACGCCAATAGAATAGAATCTGTCGAGGAAAACTGGCTAAAAGAAATGGAAGTCAAAGATGTACCAGTTCTTTTAGTGCTGACTCAGACGACATCTAAAAAGCCGGGGGAATTTTTCAAGCAACTGGAACACATGAATTTGCCAGTCAGTCAAATCATCCCTGTGATGGCTGAACCGGAAGAAATAGATGAGGATTATACAGTAAAATCTCACGGTTTAGATAAGTTGGTAGATGCAACTTTTCAACTGCTGCCGGAAGTAGCTAAAAAAGCTTTTGTTAAAGAACAAATTGCTAATATTGCGCTCAAATCCGATATGGCATTTAAGTATTTAAGTGCTTATGTTGCAGGTTCTGCTATTGTCGGTGCGACTCCTGTACCGTTTGCTGATGCGCCGATTTTGATGACGATGCAAACGGCAATGATTGCTAATATTACTGTGATTTTTGGAATGCCCTTTGATAAGGGCTTTATTTCGGCGATGCTGTCTGCTATTAGCGGCGCTGGCGGGGTTACTGCTGTCGGCAGAAGTATTGTTACTAATTTGATTAAAATGATTCCTGGTGCGGGTACAGTTGTCGGCGGTGCTATCTCCGGTGCAACCGCAGCAACTCTCACGCTTGCCCTCGGTTTGGCTTACATTGAAGTGCTTAAAGCTTACATGAAAGCTCAAGTTAATGGCGAACAACTTTCTTTGCAACAGTTAACCAAGATGTTTGTGGAAATGTACAAGGAGTATGCTAGTTCTGGGCGTAAAACTTTGAAGGATGAGCCACCGAATCAACCTAAGCCTCCCAATCAAATTAATATTGAGTAAATTGGGCATGGGGCATGGGGCATAGGGCATAGGTTATTTGTTAGTTCCAATTCCCAATTCCCAATTCCCAATTCCCAATTCCCAATTCCCAATTACCAATTGATTGCTACAATATCAGTGAATTCTGCAAAAGGGAGTAAATGGCTATGGTAATGGCTGCCGTTTTATCAGAAAATGTTTCTCTAGAAGACTTTATGGCTAATCCCCCCGACGATATGGAATGGGTGGACGGGCAAATCGCGGAGAAAAATGGCATGACAGTAAAACACAGTCGAATCCAATCTAGACTAGATCGTTCTTGGGGAAATTACAAAGATTCTAGCGGACAAGGCGGCGAAGTTTATACAGAAGTTCCTTGTCGTACAGACAGGCGAGTGCGCCGTCCTGATGTAGCTTATCTGACTGCTGAACTTGTTGCTCAATATGGCGATGTTCCTACTTTGCCTCAAAGCCCGCCGTTAATTGCTGAAATAGTTTCTCCTACTGATAGTGCGGAAGAGATTTTTCTTAAAGCACAAGAGTATTTAGATTCGGGTTGTCTGGAAGTTTGGATAGTTTTTCCAGAAAGTCGCTGGATAATGATAATGACTCAAACTCAAAAGTTAACTTTTAACCTGGGTTCTACAGTCAGCACTCAGCTAGTGCTGCCGGGTTTTAGTCTTGCGGTTGATGAGTTGTTGGCTTGAAGGCAAAAAATTAATTAGGTATAAGTGCTTTGTGGCACAGTTCGGCCGTGAGGCTTGTAATAATTTGTGAAAAAGTCATTGACAAAATGCCACTCGCTCGCCCAGCCATTTAATAAAAAAAAATATCAATAAAAAATGGAGTTGTAAAATTGCAAAAAAGCACAAACAGCGGTAAAATACTGATTGCTTTGTTTCCACATCTAGCGTAAATTCCAATTGGGGAATTAAAACCAATAATTGATATATGTCTAAGACTTACACTGTTGAATTGATCCACCAAGGCTCTACCTATACCGTAGAAGTACCCGAAGATAAACAAATTCTCCGCGCCGCCAACGCTGCCGGCATTGAGTTGCCGAGTTCTTGCAATGCGGGTGTTTGTACTACTTGCGCTGCTAAAATTATTGAGGGTCAAGTCGATCAAGTTGATGGCATGGGCGTGAGTCCCGAACTTCAGGCAGAAGGTTATGTGTTGCTGTGCGTTGCTTATCCCCGATCGAACTTGAAGATAGAAACAGAAAAAGAAGACATTGTGTACGATCGCCAATTCGGTAAATCCTAGGACTAAGCTAAAATTGACCTAAGTACCGTTAGCGGTAAAACCACTATGGATCGCCCTATGACCACCCATTTCATTTCCGCAGAAGTTGACCTCCACGAGACCGCCGAGCAACTGCACTCGGCTATTGAAATTGAACTGCAAAAGTACGGCGAACCCCTGCGGTGGGCAGTCACAGACGTGGATGTCGATCGGCAAAAGGCTGTGGTAGAAGGCTACGTGCTCGTGGAAGCATCCCCCGCAACATCGTGAACCCCCGCCCTTTGACAGTGGTTTTGATAGTCCCCACAGGCGTTGGAGCCTCGATTGGTGGGTTTGCAGGAGATGCGCTGCCGGTCGCTAGGGCGATCGCCCAAATTTCAGACACCCTGATCACTCACCCCAACGTCCTCAACGGCGCTCAACTTTATTGGCCGATACCTAACGCCCTCTACGTTGAAGGTTACGCCCTTGACAAATTTGCTGCCGGATGCTGGGGACTGCAACCGGTACATCAAAATCGCATCGGCTTAATCCTAGATTCCGCGATCGAACCAGACTTGCAGTTGCGGCACTTGCAAGCGGCTGATGCAGCGAGAGCTACATTGGGCTTGAATATAACTGATTGTGTTTTAACCGATCGCCCTCTGCAAGTAGAATTGCGTATTTCTGAATCAGGGGCATCCTGGGGGACAATCGGCAATCCCGACAGTTTATTGCGCGCAGCAGAAAAATTAATCAAACAAGCAAGAGTAGAGGCGATCGCAGTTGTAGCGAGATTTCCCGACGATGAAGGCAGCCTCGCCCTCGAAAACTACCGCCGCGGCAAAGGAGTTGACCCCCTCGCCGGCGCCGAAGCTGTGATCAGCCACCTCATCGTCAGGACGTTTAAAATCCCCTGTGCTCACGCCCCTGCGCTTTCCCCACTTCCCCTCGATCCGCACCTGTCCCCGCGATCTGCTGCTGAGGAAATCGGCTATACTTTCCTACCTTGCGTGCTTGCCGGCCTGGGCAAAGCTCCCCAATTGGTAGCGCCAGAAAGCCAGCAGCACAATCAATTATCAATTACCGCTGATCGAGTCGATGCGGTAGTGATACCCGCCACAGCCTGCGGCGGCAGTGCTATTCTGAGTTTGAGTGGGCGATCGTCCGTACAAATCATCGCTGTGGGCGACAACAAAACCCAGATGCAGGCGACTTCAGAAAAACTCGGAATCAAAGCTTTGCAGGTAAACTCATATTTAGAGGCGATCGGAGTTTTGGTCGCTTTGCGGGCCGGCATCAGTCCAGCTTCCTTGGGTGCAGAAATCTCCTCCCTGCGTTGTTTGTCTGACTCAACAAAACAAATCTAAAATCTCAAACCTCAAATCTAAAAGTGATTAAGTGGCAGAAAAACTTCCCGGAAATCCTGAAATTGAACCCTTGACGCGCACCCAAGTTTTAATAGCAATGGGCGTGACAGCAATTATGTTGCTGGCTGTTGCTAAATTGTGGTTGCTATTTGGATCGGTATCACTTTTGCCAGTCAAATTGATAGGAATGGACTTGCTCAAAGGATTTGCGATCGGACTGGCAATTACAGGTGGGAGTGCGATCGTTTATCACCTCTGGCCGGGTTATCGCCGGAGTGCAGACGTTTACTTGGAAGTAGTGCTCAAACCTTTGTTTTGGCCAGATTTGATTTGGCTGGGACTCCTGCCCGGACTTAGCGAAGAATTGCTATTTCGAGGCGTGATGCTGTCTGCTTTGGGATTGAATGTTACCGGTATAGTTTTATCGAGTTTTTGTTTCGGCATTCTGCACTTGGGAGGCATGGATCAGTGGCCTTATGCTGTTTGGGCAACTGCTGTCGGATTGCTGTTGGGTTACAGCGTTTTAGCTACTGGGAATTTGTTAGTGCCAATTACGGCTCATATCTGTACGAATTTGATTTCTAGCTGTGTTTGGAAGTGGGAAAATAATGTGGTGAAGCGGTAGGTCGATCGCTATTCCAAAGCGATTGAAATCGCGCCTGCGCGGAATATAGCAATAAATGCCAACGCGCAAGGGGGTTTTTAGATTGAACGAACCGCGAAGACGCTAAGGGCGCGAAGGAAGAGGAAGATTGCACAGAGGTGAAAAGGTTTTAACCGCCGAGTTTTATCTGTGTTAAGGCAGTTTGTAGCTGCTCGATCGCACAATCAACTCACCTTGACTGGGGTTGCGGCTGAAAATAAAAGCTCCTTCTTGAGTTTCGCCGGTTGACAAAAAATCAATTTGTTGATCGCCGGATTCTACAACTTCGCCATTTACGCGCAATTCGGCAATAATTTGCACTGATTCAGCCGTTTCGCCGCCCGTGTTTGTCACTGTAAACGGTACGTAAAATTGCCCTTGATTTTCGCGAATTGGTGTGTTCCGAGTGACAGAAATAACCGGAGGTTCCTGCTTTTTAGTCACCCAGTTGTAGATTACCAGTCCGGTGAGGGTAAAAAGGATCAAGCAGGCGATCGCAAATGTCACCCATTCAGCAGGAGTTCTTTTTTCTTGCTGTTCGTTATTACTTTCACTCATACCGCTAACCTTCCCGCCGCGCCACCAACAGCCGCGGGCAGTCCCAATACTAACGTATAGTTTAACCAAATCGACCACGGGTCGTCAAAACTGAGTTTGTGGAAGAAAAACATCATAAATGCAGAAGCAGCCAGCGACACTAAATAGGCCATGACAGTTTCGCTGAGGGGACGCTGAAAAATCCCTTGCTGCTGCTGTCGTTTTGCTTGATAAGTAAAGCCTGCTACAAATACAATACCGTAGGAAATTAGCAGCGAAGCGGCGATAATTGCTAATTGTCTAGGTGGCGAAATACCTGCTGCTAGCATGGGAATTTCGTCAGTTGGGGCGATGTTGAAAGCAATTATCATCGCGCCGATTAAAGTAGCGCCGATATCTGCTACAGTTGCATTAATGGTAGGTTCCTTTTCGCTGTCTGAGCTTTGATAGCGATCGCCGCTCAAGAAACCGTTTGCCAGGGCTACTCCCAACGCAAACGGCAGACCTTCAAAGATGATTTTCCCCAAAGTTTCTTGCAGCGGAGTCTCCGGCGTAATTTCCCTGAGCAAAAACAGGACAAAAGCCGCGCAGAAAATGCCGATAGCCATCGCTTCTACGGTATCGATTGCAGCCTCTAGCCAGCGGATGTCTTGAGTTTTGCGAAAACCTTCCGTGCGAGTCAACAAGAAAACGACGATAAAAGTAGTTGCGATCGCGATCGACATTTCCGCTGGTGTAGTATGCGAACCGATCCACCAAACCTCCATCGTATAAAGCAGGGGAATCCCGAACAAAAAGCCACCCGATGCACCTCGGATGATGTCGTTTAGTTCATTTGACCACTGATTTTTACGTCTTTTTGATTTCTTCATGTTTGATTGAAAGAAAATGCACCTCAAAAAAGGCAATCTCTAATTTGACATATTTCAAGTGTTATCGTAAATAGCATCTGCACTCAACTTTGTGCATAAGCTATTAAAAATTCCTCTCTAGAAATTCCCGTCTGAGTACAAATTGCTCTCAGTGTCCCTGATTTTATTTGCTCGTGGTTAGGCATTACTAACGGAGTCTACGTGCCATCCTGATTCTATCGCACCATGACAATATGTTCACGTTCTCTAATAATCCGAAAACCCAACAACTGAAATGTTCTGATGACTCGTCTTTTAGAAGCATCGACAGGAAACTTTGACATTAAATAGCCACCTCTGCTTCTACTAAAAAAGTCTCGATCGCGGGTGATTCGTTTTCCATTGTTTCTTTGCCAAATACTTCGATGTAGCAGCGAATAGCTGACTTGACATCAGCTAAGGCTTCTTCATAGGTGTCACCTTCACCAACTACGGCACCTTTGATACCAAGGGGATAGGCTACATAATTATCGGAATGTTTTTCAATGATGATTCTAAATTGTTTCATCTTCGCCTCTTTATTTTTCCACTAACTTAATTCACTACAGCCGCGCATAAGCATCAAAATAAAGGCATGAGTGTCCAACAACAACCTCATGACCTGTACTCCTTAAACTCTTCTAGCGGTTCGTCAAAATCATCGGACATCCAAACCATTCCTTTAGCACTTCCGGCTTGTCGATTGGGTTTAGCTTGTTTGGGAATTACTACCAATTTTACAACAGGCTGGTTATCTTGAGTAATCGCAATTTCTTCCCCTCTCTTCGCCGATTCGATGAATTCCAGAAGCTTTTTTTCTCCCTCAGAAATGTCTACTTGAAGCATAGTTCCTGCCTTTTTACTCTCAATTTCCAACATGACCATTCTAACTCAATTCAACAAATCATCTTCCTCCAAATCAACCGACTGTAACTCCATATCAGCAGACTGCAACTGAGCGGGAGTAGCCGGAATCGCCGCAATAATGGCATCGATTACTTTCGCCACCGGAATAATCTCCATTCCTAACTCTGGCACCGGTTGATTCTTAGGAATAATCGCCCTTTTGAAACCCAATTTCGCCGCCTCCCTCAGCCGCAACTCTAATTGGGAAACCGGCCGCACCTGTCCCCCTAAACCCACTTCCCCAAGCAAAACTGTGCGTGCATCAACCACCCGATCGCGAAAACTGGCCACAACGGCGATCGCAACCGCCAAATCCGCCGCCGGTTCATCCACCTTCAACCCGCCCACCGTCGCCAAAATTACATCTAATTTAGATAAAGGAATCCCCACCCTTTTCTCCAAAACAGCTAAAATTTGCTGCAATCTAGCATTGTCCACACCAGTAGTAGTGCGGCGAGGCGAACCGAAACTTGCAGGGCTGACTAGCGCCTGAATTTCCACTAAAATCGGTCGAGTTCCTTCGCAAGTAACAGTCGTCGAAGTACCGGGAGAAAATTCATCTCTATTCCCTAAAAACAACTCCGACGGATTATCTACTTCTCGCAAACCGTTGGCTACCATTTCAAAAACACCGATTTCGTGAGTCGCGCCAAAACGGTTTTTCATCGATCGCAAAAGTCGATGAGAAGCAAAGCGATCGCCCTCAAAATACAGTACAGTATCTACCAAATGTTCCAAAACCCTCGGCCCGGCCAAAGCTCCATCTTTCGTAACGTGACCGACAATAAATAAAGTAATATTTTCCCTTTTCGCAACCTGCATCAAAGCAGACGTACATTCCCGCACCTGAGCCACCGAACCCGGAGCCGATGTTAAACTAGCAAAATAAATAGTTTGGATGCTGTCAATCACCGCTACATTCGGTTTCAGCGCTTCCAACTCCCGCAAAACAACTTCTAAATCCGTCTCTGGAAGCAAATAGAAATTCTCCGCTGAATTGTCCTCGGAATCCCTTTTAGCTTCCCCGTTGCTGCCGGATTTATGCCCGCCGTTGCTTGACAAATCAACCGGATTAGCCACGCCCAAACGCTGCGATCGCAACTTCACCTGCTGGCCGGACTCCTCCGCACTCACATACAGTATCCGATCCTTGCGGGCCAACATATTCGCCACCTGCAACAGCAGCGTCGATTTGCCGATTCCCGGTTCCCCCCCAATCAACACCAGCGAGCCCGGAACAATCCCCCCTCCCAAAACTCGATCGAGTTCCCCGTAACCAGAAGGCCAGCGAGACTGAGTTTGGTCGGAAATCTGCGATAATCTGAAAGATACCCTTGGTTGACCCTTCGACTTATCAGGGGGCGAACCGCCCACTGTCTTAGTTGTCACCCCAGTTAAACCAGCCCGCGGCACACCAGCAGTAGGTTGCTCTAACTGCTCGTCAAAAGAATCCCACTTCTGACAGCTAGGACATCTGCCAAAATATTGTGGTGAATCATAGCCGCATTCCCGACAAATATATTGTATTCGAGGCTTAGGCATTGTTTTATGATAAATAGTCACCCTTAAAATTTAGAAAAGTCTGAGTTAAAGCAATTATCAAGCTTTCAGACCGATCACCGCCCATGATTCAATTTGTGTCTTCTATGATAGGGTACAAAAAAATAACATTATCTGAAATGTAACTTAAGGAGTGCTCGGTAACTTGGAAAACCATAAAGAAAAAATTCTGGTAGTCGATGACGAAGCCAGTATCCGCCGCATTCTGGAGACTCGCCTTTCCATGATTGGCTACGATGTCGTCACCGCTGCTGACGGCGAAGAAGCTCTCGAAACATTTCGCAACACCGAACCCGACTTAGTGGTTTTGGACGTGATGATGCCGAAGCTAGACGGTTATGGCGTCTGTCAGGAGTTGCGTAAAGAGTCAGACGTACCGATCATCATGCTAACTGCTTTGGGAGACGTAGCCGATCGCATCACCGGTTTAGAATTGGGTGCCGACGATTACGTCGTCAAACCTTTCTCTCCCAAAGAACTCGAAGCCCGCATCCGTTCGGTACTGCGGAGGGTTGACAAAAACGGCGCATCGGGAATTCCTAGTTCCGGAGTCATCCACGTCACCAATATTAGGATTGACACCAACAAGCGCCAAGTTTACAAAGGCGACGAACGAATTCGGCTCACTGGCATGGAATTCAGCCTGTTAGAACTGCTTGTCAGCCGTTCTGGAGAGCCTTTTTCCCGATCAGAAATTTTGCAGGAAGTGTGGGGATACACGCCAGAACGCCACGTAGACACCCGCGTAGTGGACGTTCACATCTCGCGGCTGAGGGCAAAGTTGGAAGACGACCCCAGCAATCCCGAATTAATTCTCACCGCCCGTGGCACCGGTTATCTCTTCCAGCGAATTGTCGAAATTGGAGAAGTAGGATAAAGTCACTTGGCAGTTGGCAGTTGGCAGTTGGCATTAGTTAAATTACCAACTACCAATTACCAATGACCAATGACTAAGGACTAATGACTAATGACTAATGACTAATGACTAATGACTAAATCTGATCCCAATAAAGTTTTGCGGCAATTGCCCTTAGTTGCAGGAGGGTTAGCAGGTACGCTGCTAATGGTAAATCGGTTGCTGACAGAGCAAATTACAGATTCTCAAGCTCGATCGGACGCTTTGGGAGTAATTATCAGCGCTTTGCTGATTTTAACAGGTTTGCTGTGGCAGCAGGTGCAAGCGCGATCGCCCGATTCCGTAAAACTTATCGGCGAAGAAGGTTTTGAATTTGCGCCGGATTTGCCGGATGCCGTGAAAATAGAATTAGCCTGGGCGTCGCGTTTGCTGTTGACAAATACCGCCACAAGGTCGATCGTCATTGTGTATCAGGGAAAAGTTTTATTGCGACGCGGTATTTTAGGCATCAATCCCGAAGTCAAACCAGGACCGATTTTGCAGCGAGTTCTCGACAAAAATAAACCAGTTTATTTAGTAAATCTCAATATTTATCCCGGCAAAATTGAATTTGACTATTTGCCAGAAAATACCCAAGGAGTCATCTGTCAACCTATCGGCAGCCAAGGCGTTTTAATCTTAGGTGCTAACGCGCCCCGCAGCTATACAAAACAAGATGAAAACTGGGTTGAAGGCATTGCCGACAAACTAGAAAATACCATCAATCGATTTTAGATTTTAGATTTTAGATTTTAGATTGTGGATTGTGGATTTTAGATTTTAGATTGTGGATTGTGGATTTTAGATTGTGGATTGTGGATTTTAGATTTTAGATTGTGGATTGTGGATTGTGGATTTTAGATTTTAGATTGTGGATTGTGGATTTTAGATTTTAGATTTTAGATTTTAGATTTTAGATTTTAGATTTTAGATTTTAGATTTTAGATTGTGGATTGTGGATTTTAGATTTTAGATTTTAGATTTTAGATTGTGGATTGTGGATTTTAGATTTTAGATTTTAGATTTTAGATTTTAGATTTTAGATTTTAGATTTTAGATTTTAGATTTTAGATTTTA
>NZ_JAUPTE010000002.1:0-54335 GCF_036701705.1 Microcoleus sp. w1-18aA5
TTATTCTCTCCCGGCGCGGTGGCTTTAGTTCTTCTCAAAGCCACCGTTCTCATCTTTATTTAGTCTAAAGTACAGTTATAACCAGCCCATTAAAACTATTCACCTTCAACTAAATACTGACCTCAAGAGTGTTGTCCAAGTTTTATGGTGGGTCGAGCAGTTAGAGTATCTACCTATTCCCGAAGCAGTTTTGCAGCAGTGCAAACTTGCTACGATAGAAGGGTTTACAAATGCTGTTCGCCACGCTCATAAAAATCTGCCCTTGGCAACTCCGATCAACCTTGAAATAACCGTATTTAACGAACGCCTAGAAGTCAAAATTTGGGATATGGGAGAGCCTTTTGACCTCCAAGCTAAGTTAATTGAAGAATTACCGGTTATTTGGAGCGAGCTGGGATTTATGCTTGACTAAAGCTGTTCTGTAATTCCCAGCTTTAAATTGACAACAAAAAGAAACTTTTTTGTTATGAATACTGATACTACTCCCAAGATTCTCGTGGTGGATGATGACGCTTCCATCCGCACTCTAGTTCATCGTTTTTTAACTCATAAATATCAAGTAGATTCGGCAGCAGATGGCGAGACGGCTTTAGAATTGTTTGAGAAATTAAAGCCACTGCTAGTAGTTCTCGACTGGAATTTGCCCGATACTACAGGCTATCACCTCTGCCAGGAAATGCAGCGCCGTACTAATGTTTTTGTGATCATGCTCAGCAGCCGCACAGACGAAGCTGATAAACTTAAAGTCCTGTCCGCCGGTGCTGATGATTATATCTGTAAACCCTTTGGTTTGGCAGAGTTGGCAATTCGTATAGAAGTTGTGTTGAGACGGATGAGACCTGTGACTCCATCACGTATTGTATTCGATCAATTCGCGATCGATTCAGCGCGCCGGGAAGCAACACTCAACGATCGCATTATCAAGTTAACAGCCTTGGAATTTAATATCCTGTATTTTTTGGCAAGTCATTCTGGTCAATCTTGGAGTCGCCAACAGCTAATTGAAAAAATTTGGGGGTGGAACTGCCACGACACAGGAGAAAAGCAACTTGTTAGCGTACATATCGGTCAGATTCGCAAGAAAATGATTGAAGTTGATGCTACTGGATCGCAGTTTATTAAAACTATTCGGGGTTATGGTTACAGGTTTGAGCCGCCTTCGCCCACTGCAATGGCTATTTAGTAAGCTCATCGGCATTAACCACCTTATTTGGTGAAAAACCTATTTTCCCACGTGCCGTCGGGCAGCCAGATGCCTCCTAGGGAACGAACGCGATCGGGTAACATGAAGTAAGACCAAGCCGTGCCTAAAGGTTTGAGGTGTCGATCGAAGATTTCGATTTCCTGTCGCTGATATTCGTTGTGTGTCGGTTCCCGCAGCGGATGATAATCTTCAAGTTGGTCTAAATCGTCCAAAATAGCCGAGGAAGCGAAACAGAGGAGAAAACCGCAGACTGTGCCATCTCCGGCCATCATCGCAGGATAGCCGATCGGCAGCGCAAAAAGTTGACCGCGGGCGATCGCGGGGCAAGCATCCACAACTTTTCCTTCGCAGTAGCGAAGGTAGTTGCACTCCCCCGGTTTGAGAGTGCCGTAGACAAAGACTTTCATCGGGTAGGGCCTAACCGCTAGTTTTTGCTAACATAGATGGCTAAGCTAATAGTTTAAGTCTCGCGGGCGATCGCGACTGCAATCTTGATAAATTTCGTTGTTTACCCTTTCTTATAATTCATGACTCTAGCAGTTAGTTTTATTAATTTTGGACTTCGGCCTTTGTACTTGAGCTCTTTTTTGCCGTCCCTGCCCCTGGACAGCTTGTTTTCGACTCAAGGGATTATGGTGATGCTGCTGGCTGCCTATGCGGGGGCGATGTGGATGTTTCTCACCAGTGCTCCGAAGGTACACACGGTGATGGTATCGGATCTCGGACAAGCGAGGGAGTTCTATGAAGGTATGCTAAACTTGCCCGTAGCAGAAGTGCCGCTGCACTACTACTACAATTACGAGCAAACTTTGGGCACAACTGGTATCGATCCGCTGTATTTGTCGCCGAATGTCGGGAGGGCAACGACCTCTCAAACAATGGGGAGTCCGGATGGTTTGTGGTATCAGTTGATGAAAAATACCCAACTGCACATTATTAGCGGGGCCGGTGTAGGGGAAAAAAATCGCCAGCGTCACGTTTGTTTCGATCGCGATTGTTTGGATCAGCTATTGATGAGGGTACAAACTCGCGGCATTAGTTATAAAATTCGCCGGGAAAAGCCTCTGAATTTTTTGGTCAAGGATTACGATGGTCGCGTCATTGAAATGGCTGAGGTTAGTAATTAAGCTGACAGGCAAAAAATTTTAGATATAGAAATCCGGTTTCTCCCAGAAAGCGGGTTTCTAAAGTTACGAGTTTGCCAGTCATTGTTGCTATGACTTCTTCGTCTCCGTTACAACTTAACTAAATCTTTAATTTCTCCCAAACATTGTTTAAAACCGAGAACTTGATTCAAGAGGTAAAGCAGATGGGACAGACAAAATTAGTCGATCAGTTTAATCAAGATGGATATGTTAAGCTCCGGGGTTTTTTTTCCGAAGCCGAGATGAGAATACTGATCGAGGATATTAAAGAAGCCGATCCGAAGCACATTGACAATAATCTGAATAAAGGAAGCTTAACTTTTCACAGTCAGCTATTCCAATACAGTGAAAAGATCCAAAACTTCATCTCTCAACCCCGACTTGTGGAACTGCTTGCACAATTCATTGGTTCAAATTTCTGGGTGCGGTGGGATCAGGCAGTAGCCAAAGGACCAGGAGCAGAAACCTTTCCTTGGCATCAGGACAATGGCTATAGCAACCTTAAGGATAATCACTATCAACTGTGGATTGCACTTACCCGAATGACCCCCGAAAATGGTGGGCTGTGGTTACAACCGGGCAGTCACAAAAAACGGCTGCCGCACAAAGTTGAAGGTAACTATGCTGTGTATGATGGAACTCCTGACAGTCCACTCTTCATTGAAGCAGAAGCGGGGGATATTGTTTTGTTTTCCTCGCTGACACTTCACAGTACCACACCTAATGTTTCGCAGGAAACCCGCTGGGCTTACGTGATTGAGTACATGTCCCTCAATCACGTCGATCCTTCTATCAAACCACCCTATTTTGTGGTTGCCCGTAACGGTAAACCCCAGCCAGAGTTTGTTAATCTTCATACAGGTTTCCTGAACCCCTGGAATCATTTGAAATACGTTGGTTATCGCTGGAATCTCAAGCAAATGTGGCCAAGCAGGCTGAAACTACTTCTAAAGAGAGCAGAGTTGGTAGGAAAGAAGTAATACCAATTCTTACTGTACCCTCACTAGGTGAAGCCCGAACGTACTTCGTAAGTCATTCGTACTTCACCTAGAACCCTAGAAGCATTAGGTTGATTTAACCGGATTTGATATCACTTAGTTATTACTTCAACGCCCGATCGCTCTAATTCTATATCTGTCAAAGAGACTGCTTTCCGGCTGAAAATTTGGAAGTAGAGAGAAACAAAAAACTCTTTGACTGGAAAAACTATAAAAGTCAAAGGATTAATTGTCACGATGATATTGCGGGCATCGGCTTGAGCTTGTTTGACAATTTGCTGCGCTACCCAGTCGGGAGACATAATGCCGATCGGGTTTAAGTTGCTTTTAAACGGCCCTAAAATCAGTTTGCGAACGATGCAGGGTGCGTCCAGCCGCCGCAGGGTGACTAAATCTCCCAGGGCGCGCTTGCTGAGTTCGTACAGGGGACTGACAGCGGGAATTACTTCTGCTTCGGAAGTGTTGATCCAGACTTCTTTGCAAGCGATGTTTTCGTTAGTACGGACTGTTAAGAAAAAGAGTTCCATCAGCCGCCACGCGGAAAAAGTGTTAATTTCGTAGGAGTTTGCGATCGCCTCTCCTGTTCTTTCTCGCTGTACGTTAATCCCGTGATTAATGACGAGAATATCGATTTTTTCTAACAATAGGGCTAAGTCTGCCTCTTGACCAGCTTGCCAAGTTACAGTTTTTACAGGTAAATTTTCGCCGTCTAAATTGAAAGTAATTTCCTCATTTCCAGAGGAGAGGGCGATCACTTTTGCGCCAGCTTTGTGCAGGTGTTTGAGAAGCAAACGTCCTAAAGTTCCAGATGCACCGGTGACGGCTACAGTTTTGCCTTTGAGAGAAAGTGCTGTACCCATAAGTTTATCTATTAAGGTGAAAGTACCGCAATAGTAAGCATTTTGATTGTCGAAGTGATGCCGCCAGTGATAAGGTTTATTAACTAACCACTTGCCAGGGGGAGTCAGGAAGTCTCCGGGTTGGTGGGTGATGTCGGTTAATTCGTCTGCACCTTTGATGCCACACGCGCGGGCGATCGCGCTCAACAAAAAGCCTAAAGTATAAATACAACCCGCTGCTGCGCCCCAGTGATATTCCGGTAGCCCAAAATAAGCTACAACCCACAGCAACAAGCCCAAAACCATCATCGCCGCAGCTTCGGGCACGTCGTGACGCCAGTGTGCTTGCTTGTAAATTGTCTCGCTGACGGGGGTTAAATTCGGGCGGAAAACGCGGTGATGCCAAGTGTGCAGCTTTTGCAGGGGTGCCCAATAATGGGACACGACGTGATAAAAGTCTCGTATTATTTCTGCCCAGCAGACAGAAGCTATTGCCACAGCGCCGACTATCCAGTAATTTACCATGCTCGCATTAGTTTGAAATTTGAGATATTAGAGATTGTCTGTTTTGAAAGATAACTCAAAATGGCTTTTATTGCTAGTCTGGAAGTTGACTCAGGCGTTTTAAAATCTGCAAAACGCGGTACAATTCATTGCCGGGATTGGAAATAACAAATTCAGCCGATCGCGCATACTGGGGAGTTTCGCCTCTAACTAACTTGACAAAATTGAAGTTAGCACCTGTGGAAATCATGCCAAAAGTAGGATTTTCTGGGTTCGGATATGCCAGCATATATGTCAGTAGTTGTGGGAGTGCTTCGTCAGTTGAAAACGAAAGTTGTTTGGATTCTATTACTGTCACCCACAAGTTTGCTTTCATAATTAAAATATCTATTCTGCCTTCAATGATTCTGCCTTCGTCTTCCTCTTGAATGAATATCGACTTTTCGGCTTTTACTTGAAAAGGAGACTCATACAGACCGGCAATAAACAAAATGGGGCTGATGATTGTTAGCTTGACTGCGTTTTCCAATACAGGCGGGTTGTCTACCAAGTTGAAGTATATGTCTTGGACGCGATCGAGCAATTGTTTTTCTGAGTCTGTTACTTCAGGTAAGTTTTCTTGCCATTCTGTGAAAAATTCGCTGTTGCGAAGTCGCTGCAAGCCGAAGTTATCGATTAGATAGCGGAGGTTGATATCTCTTGCTTGTAGTTTTTGCATGAGGATTAATATATGTTTTTATGGTTATTAATAAGTTTAGCATAATTGGGATTTTAACCGCAGATGAACGCAAATGAACGCAGATGAAATTATGAGTAAGTTAATTGTGCTGAGATGTCTGTTCATCGGGATTTGCGAACACAATTCGCTGTAAATTATTTTATTTTGGGGCCAATATACCCAATGATTATCTTTCCGGGCCCTAATTCTGTGCAGAAATGGAGTCGCCAAGCTCCCGGTGTCATGCGGACGTGCCAACTGAAAATACGCTTTTTCCCGTCAAGACACTCAATATTTAGTTGCTCTTTAAACTCCTTAAGCCTTGACTCGCTCTCTGGAGATACCTTGCTAGGAAGATTATCCAAATCCAGCGCTCCGTCTGTCCAATTTTTGGATAATTCATCAAGCTCAAATAACTTTCTGACAACTTGTCGTAACATTTTCGGATCGACAAGGCTTTCTATCTGTTGGCTAACCCGATCGCAAAATTCCAGGCTGGAGAATAACTCAGCTCGACGTTTCCAAAGCTCCAAACCGTCAACCACCGCTGTTTGCTGACGTTTCTTAATCCAATCAGCGTGTTCGAGAACGTGGTTTTTCTGACTAGCATGAAGAACCTCTACACTTTCTTCTATCAGCTCCCCATTGTCGTCAATTTGTATTAGTTCTAAATTGAGGCGACTGCTATTCCACAATGACTCTGAATTCAGACTAATTGCCAATGTTTCAAGGTAATAAGAAACTTTAAATCCTTCGGCTTGAATACCCTGTAAACTCAACTCACAATCTGGAGCTTCTACTTTTATTTTAATACTTACATCAGAAATATCAACAGATAAAGGAGTTTTAGTTGCAAGCGTTTTCAGAAAAGTCCGCTCGTCTTTATTAACTTCAGGATCGTTACGCCAACAAGAAAGAGGATAGCTTTCAGCAAGAATCATAGCATGAAAATCCGCTTGAATGCGAATTCCCTTCAGCCCACACCCTTTAGCTGCAACCATTGTCCTAATCAATTCTGACATCCATTGTCGTGCCGTAAAAATATCAGGAGCAAGAGTTCGTGCAGACAGTTCATTAAACACCATCTCCAAATCCATCGCTTATTCTCCTTCCACCGCAGGTTCCAACAAAATCTCCAAGCTGTTGTCCCACTCATCAAAAAAACCCTTCGGCCATCGATCAATTCGTCCGTTGCGATCGATTTTTGGCGATATTACCTCAGTCACAGCTTGTCCTTCTTTATTTTGACGCTGGAAGTAGTGCAACTGAACATTTTTCGGGTCAATTTTGCCCCCGTGAACCGCAAGGCGAATCCCATTTAAGACATGATCGCTGTGAGTTTCTATCACAACTTGAACGCCACCGCTAGCTGCCAAAGCTAATAATTGACCCATTTTAACTTGTCCTTTGGGATGGAGATGCGCTTCAGGATTTTCAATTAAAATGATTGTACCAGGTGTTGATGCAAGTGCCGCTACAATAATCGGTAAAGTGTAGCTAATTCCAAATCCCACATTAGTTGCACGGTAAGGATTGCTATCTCCATAGGAATATTGAAAACTCATCAAATCGACATCGGATTTGGCGTCTATTTTGAGGCGCGTACCCGGACTAATTTCTCCCATCCACGCCTCAACTTGGTCGATTAAATCCATTGATTTTGCACTAGATTGCTCTTTTTCTCTTTGAGTCTTTAATTTTACCTCTGGATGACTGAGACTGCTATTGGGAATAACTTTCCGTCCATTAATAGCCAGAAAATGAGCCGCATATTCACCTTTGATACCCAATTGACCGAGCTGTCGTACTTGGTAATCTGACATTTCATTAAATGGTCGCGGTCCGATCCGTTCTGCCTGAAGGTAATGAAACTTATTGCCAAAAAGATTCGATTTATACACTTCCGAATTAACTGGTTCCACCCTGTTCAACACATCTACCTCTTGGTCATATTGGAAACGCCATCGCCCTTCGCTGTTGTTTTCCCAAACAATGTCAAAACCAATGAAGTCCTCTTTTGCTCCCTCAAAAAGTGCGTCACTAGCAGTACCCACATTCACTAAATCGCCATTAAGGGCCAACCCTTTTCCTGGCAGTAAACCCTGTTGGTAAGATTGTCGCAGCAGCAGGAACGATTGCATAACAGAAGATTTGCCAGTGCTGTTTAATCCGGAAAATAACGTGAGTTTTTTGAATTCCAATAACTGATTTGCAAAAGGTTTGAAGTTGACCAAGCGCAGCGAAGTAATCATGCCAGAACCTCCTGAATTATTTTTTCAATTATCCTAAATCTGTACTCGATTTTTTCCGCTGCCTGAGAGATAGAAGCCAGAAACTCTCGATCGCTATCTACATATTTTCTAAATTTTTCAATCAATTGCTCCCTGTGCTGCTTCAATATATTAAGTTGCTCGTCGCTAAGTAAACTGAGATTAACAGACCAAACTTCAAACAAGGCTTTATTTATTGGAAACATTTTTGTTTGGTGTTGGGAGATTTTACGAAAGGCATTTTTCCCAAAAATTTGCCAGGCGGCAATCATAGCTTTTGTGAAATTATTTTCTATTACTTGTAATTCCTGTTCAGACATATTATTAACCTTAGATAATGCTTTACTTAAAAATAGATTTCTCTTTTCAGATTGAGAATTTTTATAAGATGTAAGTGTAAAGGCTAAAAAACCCAGTATAAATTCCCGATCGTCCATCCGCATTTTACGCAACTTACTCAGCTTAGTAACTTGCTGGAATTCATTAGATGTAGCAAGTTGAGCTAAAAACTTTGTTGCCTTACCGGGGTTGAGAGCATGGCGGAGCTCTTGGGGAGTCATTGGCAATCCCCCTGTATTAATCCGTTTAAAAATGTTATATTTAACTTCCGGAGGTGTACCTTTTTCTATCAAATAAACTGTAACCGGAGTTTCCTCTATTCGACGCTGGTATCTGCGTTCAATTTCATCATAAGTTTTACCTTCTAAATTGGTTAAATATTCTAGTCCGCATAACCTAAGTGTTTTATCGCTCATAAATTGCTTGAGAGCAGATAGCCGCTGCAATCCATCCACAACTAACCATTTATCTTCATCAGTTGCATCTATATAAAAAGCTGGTAAGGGAATCCGAATCAGGATCGACTCAATCAGTCTACTTTTAGCGTCATCTTTCCAGATGTTTGCATGGCGCTGAAAGTCCGGTGCTAAATCGAGAGCTTCCTCATTGATTCTTCTTAGGAGTAGCTCGATGGTTGGTTCTTGGCTGAAAATATTAATTTGATCGGGATCGTATATCAGTTTGTCTGTTTCATAGGCTTCAGCATCGTTATCTTCTTCCTCTGGCATTAAATTTAGTTCATCAAGCGTCGTATCTTCGTTAGATACTTGGTTGTAGGCTTCAGGCTGAGCTACCATAGGAAATACTCCTTTGTACTAACATTTATTCCGATTCGGTATTGTCCTATTAAAACTTGGATGACATCGTAGCAGATAAGAACATTCTCAAATATTATCGCACAAATTCTCTCTTGTAGAGACGCCACGAACCGCATCTCTACAAATAATTTCCTTACAATCGGCAAGTTTGCCGTGCCCTTTCATCCTCCGGTTCTTGCCACCCAAAAGCAAAATGACTTACCGCATTAATTTGCGGCGTCGCCGAGCGAATTGCTCGCATTTGAATCTCCAAAGACGGCCGATTTTTCAGAGGTTTTCCCCAATCTCCAGCAATGGCAGGAATAATTTTTGCTCCCGGAGGCGCTAAACTTACTGTCCGCTGCACCTGTGGCACAATGCAGCTTACATCCCCGCAATTTCCGTAAGACATGGCGTGGAATTCTATAGCAGCCGGAAAGGTGTCCCAAGGCTGCAATCTCGAATCATATCCCCCTTGATTTATCGCTTGATTTGCAGTAGGAAAAAACACTGCTCCTACAGGAATTCCCATCCTTTGAGCAGGTTGAATTGCTATTCCCAAAAAATCTAAAATCCCTTGGACTGCGTGAGCAACGCTCAGTTTCCACAGGTCTTTTTGCAGAATGCCGGTATCGGGAAGCCGCGGTGTCGGTGTCGGTTTTGGTGTGGGAGTTGTAGGGTTTGGCTTGTTAGCGGCGGGAGTTGTTGAGGCCGATCTTGATGCGGGATTCTGGCTTCTAGTAGCTGTAGTTGCTACTGACATCGCCTGCGGAATTCGGCCCTGCCAAAGAGGTTCTCGCTCAGTTGGATACTGTTTGACTACTGCTTGAACGTCATTAGAATTGATAAATCCTTTAGTCAAATACCGCTGAATTAAATCTCGGCCTTGCTGATTGCTAGCCCGCTGCAAAAGAACTTGCTGCGATGCTGGGCCGTAAATCCACAAGTCTTGAACTTTGGTAGCAACTGAAGCGGGTCCGATGCCCCTTAGATAGCGAATGTAGTCGAATAACATTCCTTGCGGCTTGCGCTTGACTATTTGATTTACTAACAAAGTATAGTCTTGCCGTGCTTGTGGGTTGTAGGGATCGATAAAGGCTTGATTGCCCGGAACTTCTCCGAAGTCCTCGTTAATTGCTGCCTCTTCACTTACTGTTAAACTTGTCTGATTTTTACCGTTGATAGCGAGGGTTTGCTGTCTGTCTGGACGCTGAGAATAGCTATAGCCAAAGTTCATGGTAAATAACCAGGCGTATACTTTTAAACCTCGCTGTTTGCCTTTGGCGATCGCCTTTTCTAACAAGTCGTATTTCTCGTAACCGCGATTTCTCACAACAGAAGGCCAAGCCGTAGGATTGTCGGCTGCTGGGAGAAGCACTTGACCATCGTAAAACACTTCGACATAGACTTGGTTGTAGCCTTTATTCACAACTTTGTCTAATACCCGATCGAGTTCTCCGGGTCTGACATCGCAGGGATACAAACGCAGCCAAACTGCTTGGGTTTCGGGCCAAGTTTTTTTACGGCATTCTGCTATTTCCCGCGCGTGTTTGTTCAAAACAGCAAAATATGCTTGCTGAGATTCCGGTTTTCCCGACAGCGCGGCGCGGCGCAAGTCTTCTTTTTGATTGACCTGTTCTGGGGATAATTGGCAATAGGCTAATGTTTGGGCAAAAGCTGGTTGATTTCCGATAAACGGCCAAACAAGCTGGCTGATGAAGCTACTGGTTAAAACAGCAGTTACCGCACTTAAAAAGCGTCGCTGGTGTTGAAAATTCGCGATGCGAGTTGGTGCAATTTTCATGGGAGAATTGAATGGGGTTTTCTAGTTTAAATTGGGTGGCGATCGCATTTTTGCGATCGCGCTCAACAAGCAGCTACAAATTTTCTACTTTTTTCGGTTGACTTAGTTATGGCACAAGTCGATCGCACAATGCAAATTCTATCTGGTGGCTATTTAAATCCAATAAGGGCGATCGGGTAAGACAAGACTCCGCGATTAAACCCTTTTGCAGTATTTTTTCCCTAAATGCTGCATAAAAAAGCGCCTGGATACAGTGGGCGCTAAAAGCAGTTGATATTTCTACTAAAAATTGTTAACACTCAAATATCAAGGATGCAAGATGAATTATTAAAATTTATCCTCAATCCTAAATTTTGAGATTAAGCTCCTCTGTTAAGAGCAGCTTCAATCTGCTGAAATTCTGACTCAAGACGCTTTTTCAATTTTTCAGGAACAGGACGGTTTGGATAGGAACTGTAATGTCCGGCCAAAGAGTTTAATGCCGTCCGCATTGTCGTGAAAGAGGCCAGCTTGGTAAGAGCGGGATCGCGGCGGTATTCAGCAAAAAAATCGTTGATACTTGTGCGAGCCTTGGCTTGAGCGGCTGATTTTTCCGGCGTACCCTCTGGCAAAGTGAGCGCTGTTCTCAAGCTCTTCACTAATGCTAATGTGTCTTGGCCATAATCTCCACTCAGAGTGGCGGGAACATTGGTACAGCCCGCTACGCCGATGACAACAACTAATACTAGGGCTAACAGACGGGAAATGTAATGCTTCATAAGGTTTAGAAAAATGGAAGCGAAAGCGGCAATCAAAATTAACCTTTATCCTATCTTGAATTGAGCTAATAGTGCCAATTTCTCAACTTTTTTTCAGCTTTACCATGAAACATAAAATTTGTCAATCTAAAATCTAAAATCTAAAATCTAAAATCGATTGATTTGTCCAGCAACGACGGAGAGAATTTGGGTTTGTCGCAGCCACTGAGCATCAAAAGCGCCTAAGTGAGTTGTAGTAATCAGAGTTTGAAATCGTTCTTGAATTGTTTCTAAAAGTTGATTTTGGCGGCTCAGATCGAGTTCTGCAAGTACGTCGTCGAGCAACAGTAAAGGCGCTTCGCCGACGACTTCTTCAATAAGCTGCAATTCGGCTAATTTTAATGCTAATACCAGAGTTCGCTGCTGACCTTGGGATGCGTATTGACGAGCTGGGGTATTGTTAATTGTAAATGTAATGTCGTCGCGGTGGGGGCCGACTAAAGTGGTTCCTTGAAACTGTTCTGCGATCGCCCTTTTTTGAATTTTCTCTAAAAACGCTTGCCGCACTCCTTCGAGATTATCTTTAGCGATAAATTCTGAACTTACTTCAATATTAGCATCGTATTTTACATCTAAAACTTCTGCGGAACCGCTAATGGAACGGTGCCAATTTCGAGCTAAAGGCATCAAACGCTCCAAAATTCGATCGCGCCTGCGGATGACGCGAGCACCCGCTGTCGCCAACTGCGCGTCCCACAAAGCTAATTCCGAACTGGGAATGGGGAATTGGGAGTTGGGGATTGGGAATGGGGCATTGGGCATTGGGCATTCTGCGATATTTTGGTCTTCGGGAGTTTCAGATCCGATAAATCGCATTTTGTCAAAACTGTCGGAAAATTCCGTTTTCCTGATTTCTTTAGAACGTTTCAACAGAGCGTTTCTCTGGCGCAAAATTTGGTTGTACTGCTGCAAAATGTGAGCGTAAATCGGTTCTAATTGGATGACTAGGCGATCGATCCAATTGCGCCTTCCTTCGGGTCCACCGCGCACTAAGTCCAAATCCAAACAAGAAAATTGCACTACATTCAAGACGCTCAAAAAGTCTAAATGGCGGCGCAGCGGTTCACCGTTGAGCTTCAGTGTTCGACGCGCCCCAGAGCGAAGAGTTAAAGCTAAGTCGATCGCTCCGGTTTGACGTTCGAGTGTAGCATCAATTTGCCCGATCGGCTTTGAGTCGAGTATTAAATCGCGATCGCGTCCTACCCGGTGGCTTTTTAATGTCGAAAGCAACTCTACCGCTTCTAACAAGTTAGATTTTCCTTGAGCGTTATTTCCTACTAAAATGGTTTTGGGAGCGTCAAAGGCTACCTTTTGATCGAAGTAGTTCCGAAACTGCCGTAGGTGCAGCGTTTTCAAATACATAATATTAGTAAGTGGTAATCGATAATTGGTAATCGGTAGTTGGTAATTGGTAATACAGTAATCGTAGGGCGCAGCTTACGGGTTGTAAACGCGAGCCTTTGCTATGGCTATTTTCGCCTAGCGTAACGCTCGCAATGACATTATAACGAAGTAATAAATGTTTAATCGTGACACAATCTATTTAGTCTTCATAGCGATGATTTTAGCTGTGAGCCAGGGGTTGAAACCCCTGGCTGATCTTCTTGAAAATAGCGCCCAATGCGAGGGATTTAGGTAATAGTAAAACATGGCTCGCTATCCGTCAGCCGTTAACATTATTTCCTAGATTTGTTGTAAAAGCGCAAAAACAGTTTTTCCATTTCGATCCAGACAAACATCAGGGCGCTGAAACCGAAGCAAACCAGCAACTCAAACCCCGTTAAATAATGAGTGCCGAAAAATGCTCTCAGCGGCGGAACATAAATCAGCATCAATTGCAGAATAGTAGTCACAATTACAGCCCCCCACACAAAAATATTAGTGAAGGGATTCAACTCGATAGTTAGCTGAGTATTAGACCGAATTGCGATCGCGTGACCCATTTGTGCCAAACAAAGAGTTGTAAACACCATTGTTTTCCAAGCCTCGGGATCTCCAACATGGTTGGGGTTGGTGGTATATCCGTAAGCCCAGGACATCATCGCGATCGTCAAAATTGCAAAAATAATCCCGATCCGAATTATGTAAGAACCCAAACCCCGCGCAAAAATACTTTCTCGCGGGCTGAAAGGAGGCTTTCTCATCACGTTCGGTTCCCCCGGTTCCACGGCCAAGGCCAAAGCGGGAACGCCGTCTGTTACTAAGTTCATCCACAAAATTTGCAGCGGCGTCAGCGGCACTCCTCCCAAACCCATTAAAGGTGCGGCCGCAATTGTCAAAACTTCGCCGATGTTGCTGCCCAAAATGTACTTAATAAAGCGGCGAATGTTGCTATAAACCACTCGCCCTTCTTCAGCGGCGGCGACAATCGTTGCGAAGTTGTCGTCGAGGAGCACCATATCGCTAGCTTCTTTGCTGACATCGGTGCCGGTAATCCCCATTGCGATGCCGATATCGGCTTGTTTCAAGGCGGGGGCGTCGTTAACGCCGTCGCCGGTCATTGCGACAAATTTTCCCCAACTTTGCAAAGCTTGGACTATTCGCAATTTGTGTTCTGGGGAAACGCGGGCGTAAACGCTAACCTGTTCGACTTGCTGTTTGAGTTCTTCTTGGCTGAGCTTTTCTAATTCTTGACCGGTGAGAACTTGATCGCCCTCTGTTGCAATACCTAAATCGTAGGCGATGGCTTTTGCTGTCAACTGGTGGTCTCCTGTAATCATCACCACCCGAATGCCAGCATTGCGGCACTTCCTCACTGCTTCCCGCACTTCCGGGCGCGGGGCGTCCAGCATACTGACGAGTCCCAGCCAAATCATGTCTTGTTCGCTGGTTTCCTCAGAACCTTCGGGCGGTATGTTTTCCCAGAGTTTGTACGCAAACCCGAGGACTCGCAAACCGCCGCTTGCCATGTTGTTGTTTTCGACGAGGATGCGATCGCGCATTTCCTGGGTTAAAGGTTGTACTCGATCGCCGACTATAATCCCTTTGCAGCGCTCCAAAGTCAACTCTGGAGAACCTTTGGTCAGCATCAAATAATTGGGCTGCTGTCCTTCAACTGCTGGAAATCCCGAATGTCCCGATCGGCCGGGCACTTCGCAAATTACGCTCATCCGTTTGCGTTCGGAAGAAAAAGGAAATTCCGCCGTCCGCGGCAGCAATTGAGACTGTTTTTCCTTATAAATGCCTGCTTTTCCGGCTACACAAAGCAGAGCTCCTTCTGTGGGGTCGCCTAAAATCTGCCATTCTTGCTGTTCTTGTTGCAATACTGCGTCGTTGCAAACTGCACAGGCAATTAATAAAGATTCAAGTTCTGGATATTCCTCTAAATTATTAATTTTGGCAGATGTCAGGCGATCGGTAAAATCTCCGATCGGCGCATAGCCGTCGCCTGCGACGGCGACAGTGCAGTCGCCCGTAGAGACTAGCTGAACTACCATTTTATTTTGAGTCAGAGTACCTGTTTTGTCAGAACAAATGGTTGTTACCGAGCCCAAAGTTTCTACCGCAGGCAGTTTGCGAATCAGGGCGTTTCGCTTCACCATCCGCCTAGTTCCGAGTGCCAGAGTAACTGTCACGACTGCTGCGAGCCCTTCGGGAACCACAGCCACAGCCATGCTTAGAGAAACTTCTAGCAACTCTTCCCACCTGCTGGTATCCAACCCGATGCTGCCGTTTTGGAAGGTAATCATGCCGCCGATGACGACAATTGCGACTAAGGCTAGGGCACCGGAGACAAGAACATTTCCCAACTGGCCCATCCGCTGTTGCAGGGGAGTCGGTTCGCTTTCTACTGACTGAAGCATGGCGGCAATTTTGCCGAGTTCAGTTTGCATTCCGGTGTTGGTGACGATCGCCTTTGCTCGTCCCTGAACAACTTCTGTGCCCTGAAAAATCAGGTTGAGTCGATCGCCCAAGGAAGCATCTTCGGGAAGTTCTAGATCGGCTTGCTTGGTTACTGCTAGGGCTTCCCCTGTCAAAGCTGATTCTCTGACTTGCAAGTTGGAAGATTCGATCAAGCGTGCGTCTGCTGCTATTTTTACCCCCGCCTCCAACAGCATCACGTCTCCAGGTACGAGTTCCTTGGCTGCTATTTCTGAAGTTTTGCCGTCCCGCAGGACTCTGACTAGGGGAGAAGCGAGGTTTTTGAGGGCTGCGAGGGCTTTTTCAGCACTTTGCTCTTGGAAATAGCCGAGAATGCCGTTGAGTATGACGATCGCAAAAATGGCGATCGCATCTTTGGGAAAAGTATTCGACCGAAAGTCCAAAAAACCCGAAATCACGGCCACACCCATCAGCATCAACAACATGATGTTGGTGAACTGATCGACAAAAATCGACCACGGACTGCGGCCTCCTGTTTCTTCTAGTTCGTTGGGGCCGTATTGCTGCAAGCGTTCTGACACCTGTTGGCTGCTCAATCCAGCGTCTTTGTTGCTGCTTAGCTGCTGGAGAGTTTGGTCAATTGCTACGGTGTGCCAAGAAGAGGGAGAATTTGAAGACATAAATTACGATCGATCGTGGGGCATAAAGGTGGTTGTGGCCGGACAGCTACAGCCGATCCATCTGGCTGATTACAGTGAGAGAGTTTTAAGTTTTGAGTTCTGAGTAAAAAACTGTTTAACTTGCGACTCGTTTTGGGCGGTTCGATGCCGGGGAAGCAAAAAGCTTTTAACTTCACTGCGTCTGGCGGCTCGATCGCGCCGTTTGTAGACCTACCGCTGATAGCACCTATCCACCTTACCAAAAATAATGGGTTTAAAGCCCCGGCATAAGCTTGACGGAAGCCCAAGCAGTGATTCTTGGAATCCTGCGGTACGGCCGGGGAGGATGTCAATATATAGATGAAGCAAGTTTTTTTGCAACCGCTGCAGGACAAACAGTAGAGGCTTGCTGGGGTCAAGTCCAATGACTCCCCAGACCAAGCATCCCCGCGTTATGAAAGACCGGGCCCGGTCTTTCAACTTCCAAAGGCTGAGTTTGGTCACTCAATGCTGATAGTTCTGGTAAAAGCTGAGGCTGTGGCGAGGGGGTTCACAATCTTTTGGATTTTTCCCACACCGAATTTTGCAGGCCTCCTGACATTGGGCAGAATTTTTGGTTTTTTCCCTATTCCCCAGCCTTCTTTTACGAAAACTTTAATTTACTTAATACTTCTTAACAATTCTGCTTTTCCAGAGAAAGCCAACAAAGGCGGTAGAAACCACCGGACGGTTCCGGTGGTTTCTACCGCCACGGCAGGGCAAGAGAAGCAAACTCTTCCTTTATGGATACCCTCGCGCATCTACCCTAGGGAGGAGATTTGCCCGCAATTGCCCCGTAGGTATTTACCTTCTTAGAGAGATAAGTTTCTGTAATAATTTGTAATAAACAAAGGCGAGCGAGCATTGTATAAAGATTATCAGAGGGTTGAAACGACAGGCCAAAGTTAACAAAAACCCTGATTGACAAGGTTTGTCGCATCTCATAAAAGGTGTAAAATTTTCTAAGGTTTCTTAAACCTCCGTTGCAATGTAACAATAGTGCAGGTAGCGGAAAGGGAGAGATCGATGGGACCAGCAGATTAGCTGGCATCAAATTTCAACCCTTGCAGGCACTCGTAGCCTGAACAAATTTAACTTAACGGTTTTATACCGCAACCAAACTCAATTAACTCAAATAGGAGAGTTCTTTCATGTTTGACGCATTTACAAAAGTGGTTTCCCAATCTGACGCTCGGGGCGAATTTCTAGCTCAGGGTCAACTAGATGCTCTCAGCAGCATGGTTTCCGACGCCAACAAGCGGATTGACGCAGTAAACCGCATCACCGGCAACGCATCCAGTATCGTAGCCAATGCAGCTCGCACCCTGTTCGCTGAACAGCCTCAACTGATCGCTCCTGGTGGTAATGCTTACACCAACCGCCGCATGGCAGCTTGCTTGCGCGATATGGAAATCATCTTGCGCTACGTCACCTATGCAACATTTGCAGGCGACGCCAGCGTTTTGGACGACCGCTGCTTGAACGGTCTGCGTGAAACATACCAAGCTCTGGGAGTTCCCGGTGGCTCAGTTGCAGCCGGCGTGCAAAAAATGAAAGAAGCAGCGATCGCGATCGCTAACGACCCCAACGGTGTTACCCGTGGTGATTGCAGCTCGCTGATGTCTGAAATCGGCAGCTACTTCGACCGCGCAGCCAATGCAGTCGGCTAAAAATAGCCAAGCGAACCTTTCTTGTAAAGAAGCGAGCATCGCATTTTTGCAAACAATCATTTTTGTACAAAAACAACACAACATTAGGGAGAAACCAGAACAATGAAAACCCCTTTGACTGAAGCAGTAACCGCAGCCGATTCTCAAGGCCGTTTCCTGAGCAGCACAGAACTCCAAGTCGCCTTCGGACGTTTCCGCCAAGCAGCAGCAGGTTTGGAAGCAGCTAAAGCTTTGACCGCCAACTCTCAGCGCTTGATCGACGGTGCAGCTCAAGCTGTGTACAACAAATTCCCGTACACACAACAAATGCAAGGCCCGAACTACGCTTCTACCCCAACCGGTAAAGCCAAGTGCTCTCGCGACATCGGCTACTACCTGCGGATGGTAACCTACTGCTTAGTTGCAGGCGGCACCGGTCCAATGGACGAGTACCTGATTGCAGGTGTTGACGAAATCAACCGGACATTTGAATTGTCTCCTAGCTGGTACGTTGAAGCTCTCAAGTACATCAAAGGCAACCACGGTCTGAGTGGCGACGCTGCAACTGAAGCGAATTCCTACATCGACTACGCAATCAACGCTCTGAGCTAGATTTGCGTGATGCCCGGAATTGTAAGCTGCTGTTAGCTTAAGTGTTAGCGGTTGTTTAGAATTCCGGGCATCTGCGATCGAAGCCTAGTTTTGCAAATACTTTTTTTAAGCAGTTTTCAGTTTTTAAAGCAAAAAAGGGAGAAGCGAAGATGGCGGGATTAGGTGCAGCAGAACGGTTGGGAATAAAAGCATTTGAAGAAGCGGGACGAGTAGAACTTCGCCCCCACTGGACGCAAGACGATGCGAAAGCAGTAATTCGCGCTGCTTACAGCCAAGTTTTCGGTAACGAGTATTTAATGTCGAGCGAACGACTTACCAGTGCAGAATCTCTGCTGATGCAAGGGCAGATTTCAGTTAAAGATTTTGTGCGGTCAATTGCACATTCCGAAACTTATCGGAAAAAGTTTTTTTATCCGAACTCGCAAACGCGGTTAATTGAGCTTAATTATAAGCATTTGTTGGGCCGCGCTCCTTACGACGAGTCGGAAATTGCTTTCCACGTTGATTTGTACAATGCAGAAGGCTACGAAGCTGAAATCAATTCTTATATTGACTCAGTTGAGTATGAAGAAAATTTTGGCGACAGTATAGTGCCTTACTATCGCGGTTTCGCGACCCAAAGAGGTCAAAAAACCGTCGGTTTTAACCGGATGTTTCAATTGTACCGGGGTTTTGCTTCTAGCGATCGCTCGCAAAACCAAACCCAAGCCCGGCTGACTTGGGAAGTAGCGAGAAATATGGCTTCGCCGATATACACGGCCTCCACCGGAAAAGCCCTTGGCGGGACTTCCGGCGGTTCTCGCGACCAACTCTACCGAGTCACCGCAATGCAAGGTTCGGCTAAGTTTTCGCCCCAAGTGCGGCGGACAACTACCGAATATCTCGTGCCTTACGAGCAACTTTCGAGCCGCTTGCAGCAAATCAACAAACGTGGCGGCAAAGTGGTAAGTATTACCACAGCTTAAAGTTTGTGTATTGACGTTTTTTTGAAACGTCTTTAGCAAATTAGGACTAAGGATAAAAAATTCTTCAATTTTATGTGTATAGGTAAGGTGTGCAGTGCACACCCTACTTTGAGGCATATTATCCTTAGTCCTAAAAATTTCAAGTGCAACCAAGCATTAAACTTTTGTCATTAATAATTTAGGAGAAAATCTGGTGGCGATTACGACAGCAGCGTCCAGACTGGGAACATCCGCATTGAGCGATGCGCCGAAGGTAGAACTGCGCCCGAACTACAGCAAAGACGACGTTGAAACTGTGATTCGTGCGGTTTACCGTCAGGTGCTGGGCAACGACTATTTAATGAAATCCGAGCGACTTACCAGTTCCGAGTCTTTGCTGCGGGACGGCAGTTTGACTGTACGAGAATTTGTACGGGCTGTAGCTAAGTCAGAACTGTACAAAACCAAGTTTTTCTACAACAGCTTCCAAACTCGGACGATCGAACTAAACTACAAACACTTGCTCGGTCGTGCTCCCTACGACGAATCTGAAGTAGTTGAACACTTAGATTTGTACCAAACACAAGGCTACGACGCTGATATTGATTCTTACATCGATTCAGTAGAGTATCAAGAAAACTTCGGCGAAAGTATCGTACCTTACTACCGCGGCTTTAACACCCAGCGTGGTCAAAAAACCGTTGGTTTTACCCGGATGTTCCGCCTGTATCGCGGCTATGCAAACAGCGATACATCTCAACTAGAAGGCAATAACTCTCGCTTAGCTGTCGAACTCGGCACTAACACCGCTACGGCTGTAGTTGGGCCTTCCGGCGGTAACGAAGGTTGGGCATATCGGCCTTCTGCCAGAAACGTAACTCCCAGCAGCACTTTCGGCGGCGCTGCTGCTTACGGCAAAGAAGGGCGGCTGGTGCGCGTGGAAGTTTCGGGAATTCGCACGGGCGGCTATCCCAGCGTGCGCCGCAGCAGCAAGGCTTTCATCGTACCTGTTGAGGAGTTGTCCTCGCAAATGCAGAAATTTCAACGCCTGGGCGCGAAAATCGCCAGCATTACTCCAATTTAGTCATACCAATTTAATGTGAAGTTGCACATATCTCGATCCCCCTAAATCCCCCTGGTTGTTGGGGGACTTTGAGAAGAATCTTGTCCCCCCCTTATTAAGGGGGGTTAGGGGGATCAGATTCTATGCAGCCTCATAAAAAATTGGTATCAGTTGGCAGTTGGTAGTTGGCAGTTACTAGCTTTTAGTCAACAGTCAACAGTCAACAGTCAACAGTCAACAGTCAGAATTACCAATTACCAAGAAGCTTATGTTGGGTCAAATTGTAGCTGGAAAAAGTGGCAATACAGCTTCGGCTGGTCGCTGCTTTCGGTATGAAGTTGTGGGCTTGCGCCAAAGCGATGAAACAGATAATGTGGATTATTCGATTCGATCGAGCGCGAGTACATTTATCACTGTGCCTTACAATCGGATGAATCAAGAAATGCAGCGAATTACTCGCATGGGCGGGAAAATTGTCAGCATTCATCCTTTAAACGCGGGTGCAGAATCATCGCATGAATCATCCCATGAATCATCGCACGATCACCAATAGTTTGGTTGAAGGGGCGATGAAAATCGCTCCGACACAAGCTAGAAGGGGCGATGAAAATCGCTGCTAGACAAACAAAGTCCACTCCAAGCGGACTAAGGAATGAGAATTAAATAACTTACAATTTTGATGGTTCTTGTGGGATGGGCGTCCCGCCCGTCCAGAAAGGGCGGGCGGGACGCCCAACCCCTACTCCCCACTTTCAAGAGTGTAAATTATTTAATTCGCGATCCTAAGAGTTAATGCAACCCGCCCAGGCGGGTTTTGTGTGTTTAGTAGCGATTTTAATCGGTCAGTTTCCCTAACCCTTGCAGGTTTTTTCTGTGTAGCAGCGATTTCAATCGCCTAATAACTAATAACTAATAACTAATAACTAATGACTATGGATTATTACGAATCCGACTCACCGCCGGCGGGTGTAGCTGAGGGCGAGTCTTTAACAGTTGAACAGGCGATCGCAAATTTGCACTCCCAAGATTACAGTCTCCGGTATTATGCTGCTTGGTGGGTGGGCAGATTTCGAGTCAAGGAACCGGCAGCTATTGCAGCTTTAATTGCCGCATTGGAAGAAGAGTCAGAACAAACAAAAATCGGCGACTATTCCCTATTACGAAATGCGGCGCGGGCTCTGGGTAAATTGGGTGACAAACAAGCCTTACCGGCCCTGATTCGCTGTTTGGAATGCGCTGATTATTACGTGCGGGAAGCGGCGGCTCAAGCTCTAGAAATGCTGGGCGATCGCGATTCTATTGGGCCGCTAATGAAGTTATTGGATGGGGGCGTAGCTGTGGCTGTGCGAGTGCCAGGAAAATCGCACCTCGTGCAACCTTACGACTCGGTAATTGAAGCTTTGGGAACGCTGCAAGCTACAGAAGCAATACCGCTAATTTCACCTTTTTTAGAACATTCTGTGGAGCGGGTGCAGTACGCTGCGGCGCGGGCGATGTATCAGTTAACTGGAGAGCGGGTTTACGGAGAGCGATTGGTAAGTGCTTTGAATGGGGATAATTTGCAGTTGAGGCGATCGGCGTTGATGGACTTGGGGGCGATCGGCTATTTGCCGGGAGCGCAAGCTATTTCTGAAACTTTAGCAGAAAATAGCCTGAAATTGATAGCGCTCAAAGGAGTTTTGGAGCATCACCTCAATCAACAAGAATCACTATATTTGTCAGATGAAGCTATCCAAGTTATGAACTTAATGGATAGCCTTTTGTAAATAGCGCAGGTAACTATTAACTTAATGATTAATACCCAATTCGAGCGCTGTTTGCTTCGTTGCTGCGAGGGATGCCTTTATTAGCTGTTCGCCAAATTTCTTCACTTGCTCAACTAAAATCTCTCCAGCACTTTCGGGAGAACCAGCATTAAAAGGTGGTGCGGGATTATACTCTAGAAGTAACTGAATCATTTTGGCAGTTTCCTCGCCGCAGAGTTTGGCAACAACTACCAATCCAAAATCGATACCAGCAGTTACGCCACCGCCTGTGATGCGATCGCGATCGACAACAACTCTTCCCGTTCCAACTTCAACACCCAGCATTGCTAACTGGTCGCGAAATGCCCAATGGCAAGCAGCGCGGTATCCTTGAAGGAGTCCAGCAGCAGCTAAAATCAAAGAACCCGTACAAACCGAGGTGATATATTTGGCTGTTTTTCCCTGTTGGCGCAGAAATTCCAGTACCTCCGCATCCTGCATCATTTCCACCTGCCCGATCGCGCCACCGGGAACGCACAAAACATCTAAAGACAGACAGTCATTGAAGGTGGCGTTAGGTAAAATCGTCATCCCCTCGCTACTCGTCACTGGTTCGAGAGTCTTCCACAACAGCAGAACACGAGTGTCAGGCATCATGGAAAATACCTGGTAAGGCCCAGTCATATCGAGTTGAGTCATGCCAGGAAAAATCACCAGACCAATGTAATATTTTGCTTGATTTGTCATTTTTCAAATTATTGGAACCTTTGCTAGAGATTATCGTAGGAAGTAATCTCAAAATTGCATAGTCCCCATGTGAGTACACTTTGAACCCATCAATGACTAATTCTCTTTATGCCCTATTTGACGCGATCGCCTCTGCTCGCGACGAGCGCGAACTTCGACTGCGGTTTATGGATGGAGTGGGCGAGCATTTTGGAGTACAGCGTTGGGGAATCTATTTCTTTGGCGAACACTCCGGCATTGCCGAGATTGATGTTCGGGGCGTACCCAATGTTAGTGCTTTTGTAGAGCGCTACGAAAAAGTTGGTCGAGCCGTCGATCCGGTGTTGCGCTACGTGCTTGAGTGCCATGCTCCGGCTCACGAAGAAATGGTGCTACCTCTGGGAGGTTGGAAGCATTGCGAACTTTATCAGCACTGTTGCGCCTACTACGATCACGAACACATAATAACTGGGCCAATTGTAGGCGACGGCCGTCTTATTGGTACAGTTAATTTAGCCCGCGTCGGTGATACACCTGCATTTGGTGGTGGGGAAGTTGCTCGCTTGAGCGCGCTATGTCTTCACCTGTCAGCCCGTCTGGCAAAGTTACAGGTGCCGGAGGCAAGATTCATTTCGCCGTTAGCGAGTCGTTTGACACCGCGAGAGGTACAAATTGCTGAACTGGTAGCACAAGGACTAACGAATGCTGAGATTGGTGCAGCGCTGTGGATTACGCAAAATTCTGTCAAGCAAGCTCTCAAACGGATGTTCCGCAAGCTGAATGTTTGTTCTCGGACTGAGATGATAGCGCAACTTCAAGGGATTTTAGGTTCATAGGAAATATTGTGGAAATGAGCAATCTAAAATCTCAAATCGTTTGTAAACCTGCTGTAAATACTATAAATAAATGGCATTAGAACTAATTCAGGCTGTCGAACAAGCAGATTCTTCCGAAGGCTTGTTAAATGCAGTCAAAGCACTGGCGGCGACTCCCTCAACACAAGCAATTCCTACCTTAATTACAGTGCTCGGTTACAACAACCCAGGCGCCGCTGTTGCCGCCGTGGATGGGCTAATTCAGCTCGGAGAAGCTGCGGTGCTGCCGCTTCTAGAACAGCTTGACGGCTACAATTACGGGGCGAGAGCTTGGGCTGTTCGGGCTTTGGCGGGAATTGGCGATCCCAGGGGTTTGGAGATTTTGCTGGATGCAGCGGCGAATGACTTTGCTTTGAGCGTGCGGCGGGCGGCGGTTAGGGGTTTGGGGACGATTTGCTGGGAATTGATGCCCACAGAACAAATTGCAGATGCTCAACTTCGCGCTGTGAAAACGCTACTGCAAGCGTCCCGCGATCCAGAATGGGTGGTGCGCTACGCAGCAGCGGGGGGTTTGCAAGCTTTGGCGGCTGCTGCGACTGTTAAACCGGATTGGTTAGCGGAAGTTTCGGCCAGACTTGAGGAAATCACCCAAAGCGATGAAACTACTTCGGTGAAAGCCCGGGCTTTGCTTGCTAAGAAAATATTGTCACTTGGGTAGGGTTTGGGCGATCGTCTCTTCCAAGTCCCCTTGAGTGAGAGTCGTTAATATAAAGACTTCTTGTACGGTTTTGCCCTGTCTGGCGATGATTTTAAATCCCCCGCGGATGGGTACTGACACTCTTAATGTCATGCGGGGGATGTGTCCTTTAACTTTGTTGATGACGCCCGGAGTTACTGTTTGAATGCCCATTTTTAGGGTGAGGCGCTCTAAAATTGGTATCAAACCGGGAAGGTGGGTAGAGTGGTTCCAAACTAGGCGGCCTTTGGGTTGTGCGTTCATAAATATTTAACCAAATTCAACATACCCAGTCTAAGCCACCCCTGGGGGGAACCAATTTGAAATTCCCTCAACTTATGTATCAATAACGTTACTGTGAGTGTCATTGCCAGCAAACCGAGACAATCTCAAACCGAGATTTTTGGTTCCGGGCACGCAAGCTAAGATTTGATGGCGCAGAATTGTCCTGTACTTTTTGATGTGGTGGGTTGGTAACTGTCGGTTTTTCTAGTTGAGTGGCGATCGCCCCGAGCATTGCTGCGACACTGCAAGGTTTTTTGAGATAGCCGTCTGCTTTAAGTTCCAGGGCTTTTTCCATTTCGGAGGCTGTCATAAAAATAAACGGAATTCTGGCGGTTGCAGGGTGCGATCGCACGGCTGCGAATACTTCAAAACCGTCGAGTTCCGGCATCATGACATCTGACAAAATTAAATCGGGAATTTGGGCAGCTAACTGGATACCAACTTGTCCGTTTTCGGCGCCGACAGCTTCAAAACCGCGCGATTCCAGAAGTTCTAATACGGTTTCTCGGATTAAGTTATCGTCTTCAATTACTAATATTTTTTTCATTTGTTTGAACAGGCTCTTTACTTTGTTTGTATCTCTCTGTTATCATTCTTACAAATTAGTTTTAAATAATTCAATAGGGTTATTGCAAAAAACCGCTTTTGACTGGCAACTGTTTACGGCTTTGTGTATGCTCGCAGCTAAGCACAACACTTGAGTTATCCGCAGCTTTACCCTGTGTACTAGCACTAGAAGTCGCTCCAGCGTACCTAGGATTGTGAACGTCTAAAATCCGCGATTCAATAGTTTATTTAATCAAGATTCTAGCCGCCTGACTTAAAAAGTTTCTATTTGAGTGGCGATCGCAGTTACGTGTAATTAATAAATCCGCCGATGAGCTAAGCGCGAAACTCCAACCTGTGCAGTTCACAAATTTCGGGCGATCGGGTAAAATCTAACTTAGTGTATCGCTATTAAGTGAGGAAAAGGATATGTCAGAATTTCTCGACTTTCTCAGACATCAGTTTGCCTACGTTGCCATTGGCGAATTTAAACCAGGAAAATTTGAAGCTGCAGAACAACTTTTTGAAAAAGCCGTTGCAACTTATGCCACAGGTTTTAAGGGAGCATACCTGCTGCAATTGCCCAATACAGACAAAGGTATTGCCATCATTTTTTGGGAAAGCGTAGAAGATATGGCAGCCAATCAAAGCGAAGCTTATCAGGAAATATTGAAGCAGATGGCGCCTTTGTTTGCGAAAATACCAGACACTGATGTTTATGAAATTGTTAGTGAAATTCAGCCAAAAAGTGAATGATTAAAAAACCTGCAATCGGCGCGTCATTCCCATTCCCATCGGCGTCTTTCGCCCGACTCCACTGTAAAGCGCAAAATCTGCTAAAGTGTTAATTTGCTTGATAGTAGCAGGAGCTATATCTCCCATAATTCGGTAACTAATATCCCCGACGCAGCCAATAAATTTACTGCGAGAATCTGTACTAACTTCTGTTCTGATATCGAAGAAACTGGGAAAAATAGCTTCTGTGAAAGTAGGTTCGATCGCAATCCGGCTGTACTTGTTCCAGCGATTAGCTAAACTGCCAAAAATACTCTCACGAGTGGGCATAGCACTATCGTATACACCTTGCCGAAAATTAGTAGGAGTGCAAAAACTAAAAGCTATTTGGCGCTCAGTTTCCGAAGCTCTCTCGAACAATTCAGCGTAAGTACAAAAGTTTACCCAAGGCTGGTTGGATTGCGGTTCCCTCAAAATATTAGTAATGTATATATTTGTCGGCCCCAGATGCCAAGGGCGATCAAAATTGAGTTGCTGCCAAAGTTGAGTTAGGCGATCGAACAAACCGTCATCCAGCAGAGAAATTCGCCACCAAATCGGCGTATTTTCCTGAATAGCTTGCTTGTGTTCCCACTGTACAGCCGGAGATATTGTGCGGGAATCCGGAGGCAAAGCTCTCTTTTGTCGCTGCGGCGTACTGCTTTTGTAAGCCTCTTTTCTGCTTACTTGAAACGGGCTTAAAGTGAAAGCTTTTTCATGAGATTGATCGTGCAGGTAGGCGCTCAAATCGCTGTCTACAGCACTCACAAGGTTCAAAAACAAAGCGTGGAGATGCCGCCCCGTTAAAAACTGGGATGGAATTGGTGCAACTGGCAGCAGGTTTAAAACAAGGCTGTGGGGCATTTTTAAATTCTATACTATGTCTGTATAGCCTTTCTCAGTAACATGAGGTGCTCGTAGGGCATAGGGCATAGGGCATAGGGCATAGGGCATAGGGCATAGGGTATAGGGCATAGGGCATAGGACTCACCCCGCTTGAGAATCGCTATATGTATGTTCAGCTAGTATTAATACTACAGCTAAGTTGCCACTTAGATTAAAGAATTTTAATCACGTAAGGTGCACAGTGTGCACCCTACGTTTAGAGGAATTTGTGCGTAAGGTGCACGCTAGGTTTAGGTGGTGATATTGAGTGCGGTAAATTTTTAGGCGATCGAGATTTCAGGCGACAAATAAACATCTTGAATGGCGTGGAACAATTTTACGCCTTCTTCAAAAGGACGCTGAAAAGTTTTGCGACCGGAAATTAAGCCGCAGCCGCCAGCGCGCTTGTTGATTACCGCCGTGCGAATTGCTTCTGCAAAATCGCTTTTCCCGGAAGCACCGCCGGAGTTAATTAAACCCATCCTTCCCGCATAACAGTTGAGAACTTGATAGCGAGTTAGATCGATCGGGTGATCCGTTGTTAAATCCGAATAAACGCGCTTGTCGGTTTTGCCGTAACTGTGGCCGCTAGCTTTAGCCACAGCTTCGTAACCGTTGTTGCATTCGGGCAACTTCTGCTTGATAATGTCAGCTTGAATTGTCACTCCCAAATGATTTGCTTGCCCGGTTAAATCGGCTGCAACGTGATAATCTTTGTCTTGTTTAAAGATATCGTTGCGGAGATAGCACCACAAAATCGTCGCCATTCCGTATTCGTGAGCGTGGGCAAAAGCCTGACTGACTTCTTGGATTTGTCGCGTCGATTCGGGAGAACCAAAATAAATTGTTGCTCCGACTGCTGTTGCTCCCAAATTCCAAGCTTGCTCGACGGTCGCAAACATTATTTGGTCAAATTGATTGGGATAAGTCAGCAATTCGTTGTGATTGAGCTTGACAATAAAAGGGATTTTGTGCGCGTATTTGCGAGATACGCTTCCCAAAACTCCCAGGGTTGTCGCGACAGCATTGCAGCCAGCAGAAATTGCTAATTTAATGATATTTTCGCTGTCAAAATAGATTGGATTCGGTGCAAAAGAAGCGGCCGCCGAGTGTTCGATTCCTTGGTCTACGGGCAGGATGGATAAATAGCCGGTATTGGCCAAGCGTCCGCTAGAATAGAGTTGCTGAAGCGATCGCAAAACTTGGGGAGATCGATCGGTTTGAGCAAAAATGCGATCGACCCAATCAGGCCCCGGCAGGTGCAACAAATCTTTAGAAACTTTTGCTTGATGAGTGAGCAAGTCTTCGGCTTCGTCGCCAAGCCAAGATTCGATCGAACTGGGAACTGATAGTGTAGCTGTCATACAGATTTCCCTCTCAATTTCAATTGCAGGCTGATGATTGCAGACATTAACCTTGCTGATATTGTAGCGAAAAAATCATATTTTCAATCTCATCAACACTCGACGCAGTTTTTAACAAGTTAGCGACAACAGCAGCTAGGACGCGCTACTCTATAATAAGCTGGCAGTTCAGCCGGATCTGCGCTGCCAGCGATCGCCGATCGACTCACAACTTTGCCATCACAATGTCACACACTTACTTTGATTCTGAAAACGGTCACAAATCCTTCGAGATGCCCGGTGCCAGGCCCCACTACAACCCCGATCGCCCTGGTCAAGTAGAGCACATTTTCCTCGACTTAGTGCTGAATATTCCCAAACAAAGCTTTCGTGGCACTTGCAGCATCCGCATCAATCCTGTCCGCAGCGGTATTGACAAATTAACCTTAGATGCCGTCAACCTGAATATCAAATCAGTAAAAATTGGCGAAATTGAGCAAAATTTCGACAGCGATGGCGAAGTGTTGCAAATTCAACTACACGAACCAACCGGAGCTTACCAACCAATTACAATTGCGATCGAATACTCAGTCGAAAAACCCCAGCGTGGCCTCTATTTCGTCGGCCCGGACAAACACTATCCAGACAAACCAACACAAGTTTGGACTCAAGGCGAAGACGAAGATTCCCGCTTCTGGTTTCCCTGTTTCGACTATCCCGGACAGTTGGCAACTTCGGAAATTCGAGTGCAAGTTCCGAGACAACTCTTTGCTATTTCCAACGGCGAATTAATTAGTACAAAAAACGAAGGCGACGATAAAATTTATCACTGGTCCCAAACCCAGGTACACCCGACCTACTTAATGACCTTAGCAGTAGGAGATTTTGCCGAAATTAAAGACGAATGGAACGGCAAACCAGTTAATTATTACGTGGAAAGAAGCCGCGAAGCAGACGCTAAGCGCAGCATGGGCAAAACGCCTCAAATGATTGAATTCTTCTCTAAAGCATTTGGCTATCCTTACCCTTTTCCCAAATACGCTCAAGTCTGCGTCGATGATTTCATCTTCGGCGGTATGGAAAATACTTCGACAACTTTACTAACAGATAGGTGCTTGTTAGACGAACGCGCCAGCCTCGACAATCGAGGCACGGAAAGCTTAGTCGCCCACGAATTGGCTCACCAATGGTTCGGTGATTTAGTAGTAATTAAACATTGGTCTCATGCTTGGCTGAAAGAAGGCATGGCTTCTTATTCCGAGGTGCTGTGGACTGATAAAGAATATGGCAAAGAAGAGGCGGCTTACTATATGTTAAATGAAGCCCGCAGTTATTTAGCAGAAGACAGTTCTCGCTACCGCCGCCCGATGGTTACTCACGTTTACCGCGAGGCCATTGAATTGTACGATCGCCATTTGTACGAAAAAGGTGCTTGTGTCTATCACATGATTCGCGCCGAGTTGGGCGACGAATTATTTTATAAAGCAATTCACACTTTTGTGCGGGATAACGCTCACAAAACTGTAGAAACAATCGATTTGCTCAGGGCGATAGAAAAGGCTACTGGTCGCAATCTCATGTTTTTGTTTGACCAGTACGTTTATCGCGGTGGTCATCCCGATTATAAGGTTGCTTATTCCTGGGATGGCGACAGCAAGTTAGCAAAAGTTACTGTCACCCAAACTCAGGTAAAAGATAGCAAAAATGGCAACGGCAACAGCAAAGATGTTTTCGATCTTAAAATACCGATCGGCTTCGGTTACAAGCCGGAAAAAGAAGCAGATGATGACAATTCAGCACCTTCGACTCCGAACCTAAAAACTTTCATAGTCCGAGTGCATGAGCGCGAGCAAAGCTTCTATTTTCCTCTCGAAGAGAAGCCTGCATTTATAAGTTTTGATGTCGGCAATAAATACTTAAAAACTGTTGTTTTAGAGTATGGAATTGCTGAATTAAAAGCTCAGTTACAATTCGATCCAGACCCTGTTTCGCGGATTTACGCTGCCCAAGCTTTGGCGAAGAAGGGAGGGCTGGAAGCTGTGAAAACGCTGTCAGAAGTTCTCAAGAAAGAGCCGTTCTGGGCAGTACGGGCAGAAGTTGCCGGTCAGTTAGTTGAAATTAAACTCGACCAAGTTTTTGAAGGTTTAGTAAGTGGTTTAAAAGATAAAGATGCTCGTGTTCGTCGCGCTGTGGTGAATGCGCTGGGTAAAATCCAAACTCACGAAAGTTATAAAGCGCTGAGATCGATCGTCGAAAAAGGCGACGACAGCTATTATGTAGAAGCAGCAGCAGCGACTGCTATGGGCTCCATTGCAGGGGCTAACCCCGACGAAAAACCGAGCGACGAACAGGTACTGAAAGAGTTAAAATTGGTGCTGAAAGAGCGTCAGGGGTGGAATGAGGTAGTGCGATCGGGTGCGATCGCCGGTTTGGCGCAGATGAAAACTTCGGAAGATGCGCTGAATTTAATATTGAAATACACAGCCGTCGGCACTCCGCAAGCTTTGCGCTTGGCTGCAATTCGAGCTTTGGGCACAATTTCGAGTGGTCAAACGAAGGTCAATTTAGAACGGATTTTGCAGCGATTGGCAGAATTATCTAAAGAGACGTTTTTCTTGACTCAAGTCTCTGTAGTAGCGGGATTAGGACAAATGCAAACTCGCAAAGCAATTCGCATTTTGCGTTCTTTAGCTGACCAAACTCCCGATGGCCGCGTTCGCCGCATGGCTGATGAAGCTGTGCAAAGAGTGCAGAAAAATTCTGGTTCTGATGCAGCGGTAAAGCAGTTGCGGGAGGAATTAGACCAGGTGAAAAAGGAGAATCAAGATTTGAGGAGTCGGATGGAAAATTTGGAGGCTAAGGCGAAGAAAGATTAGGTGTAAAACCCCATACCGGCGCAGATAAAGGCAGATATTGGCGATCGGCTTTTATCTGCTTGTCGGTAGAGGATTTCGCGCAGTTATTATAATAATATAATTGTTCAGTGGGAGTGCATGGGAATTTCCTATTTTCCACAGAGGGGAAAAACCAAATATCTTTATTCTCCACTTTGTTGTCTCAACTGGGGAATTATCTAGAATGTGGATGCAATTTTTATTTTTGAGTTGTCAACTGTTGATGAAGTTGCAGTAGCTTTTTCACCCAGAAATATTGCACCAATCATGAGTATAAGAACCGCTGTATTGATAGAGCAATCGGGGGTAATTCCCTATCGTATTCAAGACGGAGAAATTGAAGTAATGCTGATTACTTCTTCGGCTAGCAAGCGCTGGGTGATTCCCAAAGGATTAATTGAACCTGACATGACTCCCCAAGATTCCGCCGCCAAGGAAGCTTGGGAAGAAGCAGGTTTGTTGGGTAAAGTTTTCCCGGATTTGCTAGGAACTTACGAGTATCAAAAGTCCGGCTGTACTTGGCTGGTAGGAGTATTTTTAATGCAAGTGCAAGCAGTTCTGGAAATTTGGCCCGAAGCTACCAAGAGAAAGCGGCAGTGGGTAAGTATTCCTAAAGCAATTAAGCGGGTTAATGAACCGGAACTGAAACTTATTTTGGCGGATTTACCTAATAGGTTCTGGTAATTTAGTCATGGATGCAGAACCTAATTATCTAAGGTGCGCCGAGGCGCATCTTAGCGCCATAATTCTTCGCGCGTCCAACCACTTTTTGGTCTTAGTATAAACTTGTAGGGTGCGTCCGTCAGCTAAAGTATTGGAAAATCGAGCTATGATTACTGACGCACCCTACAAAATGATGGCAGTGTAAAAAGTTTCCCCTTAAGCGTTAGCTGACAGAAAAGGAATGCTTTCGGCTAAGTTATCCTTAACTTCAATTCCCTGTTTTCTCGCCCAAAACTGGCTCAAAAAGTGAATTTGCCGCAAGCCGACAACTAAATTTAAACCTGGTACAAAAAGCCACCAAACTGTTAGCGGTTTTTTGATTCCTTCTTGGCGGTACAATTCGTTAACTGTCTTGTAAAGTTTGAACTGCACGATGTAAATCCAAGCAATACCCAGCAAGGAAAACCAACCAAACCATCCGGGAACGTCAGGGTCGAATATTCGCAAAGCTTGGGGGACGGCTACTCCTAAAACAAAGGGAAGCAAGCAAAGGGTTCCCGACCAACCAATGCCGTTATAGCGACGCAATTCTTCTTGAATAATCCATTTGTACCATCCGTAATATAGCAGTAAACTGACTGCAGACAGCAAAATTACTCGCCACAAAGAGCGGGGTTTACCTAAAGGTTTGTCGGACATATTTAGATGTAAGATATGAATGGCTATCTTGATTGTATTAACATTTGTTAATTATTGCAAAATCATTTCTCGAATCGATCGCGCTGTTGCAGGGGCCAGCAGAACACCGTTGCGATAGTGGCCGCTGGCGATGAGAACGCGATCGTTACCGGGAAGCATCTCGATAATTGGGGCCGGTCGCCCTTCCGGCCGCGGGCGCAATCCTGACCATTTCCTGATGATTGAGGCGAATGCTAAGGCGGGACAAAGTGCGATCGCCCTTGCCATCACTTGCGCCAAGATATCAGCATTCGCCTGAATTTCCCCGCCATTTTCGGAAAACTCCACTGTCGCCCCCACCCAAAATTCCTGATTTCCCAAAGGCACAATGTGAACGTCATCGCAAGTAATTACCGGGCTAAAATCTGGGTTTCCTACAGGATTGGGCGATCGCAAATGCAGCGCTTGTCCCAACACCGGGCGAATGTCAACCAACTGATTTAACGATGCAGTCACAGCAGCAGAACCCAAACCAGCCGCCACAATTAGTCGATCGAAATTTTCAATAACAGGCAAGATGCCTGTTCCACAAGAATTATTGACAGCAATGGAAGATGCGAGTTGAATCTCAGACACCTGAGAATCCAACTCAGTAATGCCTTGAACTTCCACTCCAAACTCAAAATTAACTCCTTTGAGTTTAGCAGCATCAACCAAAGCCAAAGTTAGCGCCGTCGGATCGACTTGCCGATCTTGAGGGGAATAAATCGCAGCAATAATCTGATCGTTTAAAGAGAGATGAGGGCAGCGAGATCGCACTCGTTCCCGATCCCAAAGTCCCAATTGCCAACCTTGAGACTCGCGAGTGGCTATCAATTTTTCCCACTTACTTAAATCCTCTCCCTCCGAACAAAGCATTAAAATTCCTTCTTTGTTAAAAGGAATTTTTCGCCCCGTAACTGCTTCCAATTCAGGAATCAAAGTTTCGTAGCGCTGAAGGCTGGTTTCCCTCAACTGCCAATTTCTGCCCTTAGTTTTGTGGCTGATAACTCCCATCAAGACACCGAGTGCAGCGCCAGTAGAACCTTGTGCCGGCGGCTGTTTGTCGAACACAGTAACTTGCAGTTCGGGAAATTGACTTAGTTCAAAGGCGATCGAAGCCCCAACAATACCACAACCAATAATTGCAACACGAACCATTCAATTTTAGATTTTAGATTTTAGATTTTAGATTAACAGTTTCCTAGGTTTTGTCCATATAAACCTTTTTTGGACGGGCAAGATGCCCGCCCCACAAGAAAACTAATTCTTTCTTTGTGGAACAGGCATCTTGCCTGTTTTTGACAATGATACGCCCCACAAGAAAACTGATTCTTTCTTTGTGGAACAGGCATCTTGCCTGTCCTGGATGCCAGATGTGAGTTAAAGCTAATTAAGCTTTAGGAATTAGCTGCAAGAAAGTATCAAAATCATTGACAGCTTTTTGATAGCTGGCCGTGACTTTTGCATAGTCAAGCTCTTTAGCAGCCAGATCAATGTTAACCAAATTGGTAAACAAACTCTTAGTTAAATCAACAGCTTGTTGTTGAGAACTAGGCAACAAACTCGCAGAAACGGTTTTCATTACATTCCGCAAGTCGCCTAGAGGCCCGTGAATGTAAGTTCTGGTATCAATCCAATTCCGTTTTTGAATTAGGTTTCCCAGTTTATCCATGCGCGATCGGAACTCTGTCAGAGTAGGAACATAGCGCTGAATTTGCTGGGTCTGAGCTGCTGTGTAAGTCGTTGGAACTTTTGCTTCCACACTGCTACAACTAACCAGAAATGCCATCAAAAACGCCATCATCAAGGCAAAAATTGAACGGGGACGAGTCATATTGATTTTAGATTTTAGATTTTAGATTTCTCGTTCTCAGGCTCTGCCTGGAAATGCAGCTCGGCGAGGAGCTGGTTCACTGACCTAGCACCGAGAGTTATGTACAAAGTATTATTTTACCTCCTGGCGGCGCAGAAAAGTTATCACAGCATCGCCAACTTTTTCTGACCAATGTTCTTGAGGATAATGCCCCGCTTGTTCCAGTGTGACTAACTCTGCATTTTGCAGGGAACCGACTAGCTTTTGAACAGGTTCAACACTCAGCCAAGGATCTGTCAAACCCCATACAAATAAAGTTGGTCGAGTCCATCCTTTCAAGCCGGATTCAATTTCGGCCATTGACTGCGGCAATTGAATATTGCGGACTGTATTCATCAGCGATCGACCTGCATCCGAACTCTTCAAAAACGGGCGGCGGTAAACATCTAAATCCTTGTCTGATATTGTCTGGCGGCTGCCACCTTCGAGAGTTCTGTCAACCAAAAGCGGGTCTTGCGTCATCATGTCGCCAATAAAAGGCAGCCCCAACTGCTGCATTTTCCAAGGCAATTTTATATCTGCTGAAACTGGTGTATTTATGATGGCTAGACGCTCAATTTTATCGGGATTGCGTAAAGCGTATTGAATGCCGGCTGAAGCTAAAAATCCTTGGACAACGAGGTAAAATCGGTCTAATTCTATAGCTTGAATAAAGCCAGCAAGGGCGTCAACAAAAGCATCGGGAGTGTAGGCAAAGTCGCGCTTGTCTGGTTTTGTCGATCGCCCGTAGCCCACCCAATCTGGGGCGATCGATCTAAATCCCTGTGCAGCCAAATCCGGCATCATTACAGTCCAGGTAAAACTCTGAGACGGCAAACCGTGCAGCAGCAGTACGGGCGGTTTACCAGTTTCGTTAACCGGATTTGTTTCCCGATAAAACCATTGCAGCGGGCCTACTTCAACTATCTTCTCATCAATTAACATTATTTTACTTGTTATTTATCAAAGAATAAGGCGGGTATTCCCCGCCCTACTTACCTAATAGTTGGGTGCACACATAGTACCTTACCCAACTAATTACAGCCGCGTTTAGAAATTCATTTCAGCAGCTTGAACTTTTTCGACCTGTTTCTTCTTGAGAACCAGCATGATTTGAGCCAGCATGGTTATAGCCACGAAAGCCATCAATCCTTTAACTCGACCTGCACTTTGCAGCACAATCTCCACGTCTTTTTGACCGAAGCCACCCACATTAGGATTGTTCGTCAAAAGTTCACCTGCTGCAACTGTTTGTCCTTCAGTAACAATCAGTTCTGGGCCTGCGGGAATCGTATCAACAACGGCTGCACCTTCAGCAGGTTGAATTGTCACTTCATAACCGCCAGCTTCCGGTTGAGCAATCTTAGAAATGCTGCCAGCTACCGAAGCATTGTAAACAGTATTATTGCTCTTTTCGCCAGTAGGATAAACCTGACCGCGACCGCGGTTGCCGCCAACATAAATTTGGTATTTGCCGTAGTGAACCGACTTGTCAGTTTCTGGATTCGGCGACAAAACTGGGAATACCAATTCTTTGTACTGTTCTCCCGGCACCGGGCCCACTAAAAGAATATTTTCTTGGGTTTCGCTGTAAGGTTGGAAGTAAAGATCGCCGACTTTTTCCTTCATTTCTTCGGGAATTCTGTCAGCGGGAGCAATCTTGAAACCTTCGGGCAACATCACAACTGCGCCGACATTCAAGCCACCTTTGCTGCCGTCGCCGACAACTTGTTGCACGCTAGTATCGTAGGGAATCTTGACAATAGCTTCAAACACTGTGTCAGGCAAAACCGATTGCGGCACTTCAACTTCAGTCACTTTTGCACCGAGGTGACAGTTAGCGCAAACAATGCGGCCTGTTGCTTCGCGGGGAGTAGCGGGTGCTGTTTGCTGAGCCCAGAAAGGGTAAGCAAATGCTGCTTGGGGAAGTGCGATGTCGCTGGTAAGGAAAAATCCTGCGGCTACGATCGCAATTAAGGCTGTTTTCGCGATCGTCCTGGCACTGCGGCGAAATATCGCAGATAAATTAGTTTGTGGCATTAGAGTATTCAATCTCAAAGGTCAGACAATTTTGGATTTTGGATTTTGGATTTTGGATTTTGGACTTTGGACTTTGGATTATTAGACTGCTTTAGGGATGCAATTATCTGTGGTTTTCACCATTCACCCCATATCTAAAATCTCAAATCTAAAATCCAAAATAGTTTAAGACCACCAAGGTGCTTCGCCGGTGCGGAAATCTGTTTCTGTCCAAGTTGTAAAAGCGATCTTGTCATCTGCGACAGTGGCGTGGGCCAGGGCCAGAGACAAAGGCGCGGGGCCGCGCACCACTTTGCCCTCATTATTGTATTGAGAACCGTGGCAAGGACAGATAAACTTGTTTTCGCTAACATTCCAAGGCACGACGCAACCCAAGTGAGTGCAGACTGCATTGATACCGTAGTCGGCTATAGATTGGTCTTCTTTGACCACAACATAGGTGGGGTCGCCTTTGAGACCTTGGGCTAAGCTGCGATCGCCCGCAGGGTGCGAAGCCAAATATTCGCTAACGATGATGTCGTTACCCAAAGCATCTTTAGCTGTCACTCCGCCCCCAACTGCCCCACTCGACGGAGGAACAAAATATTGGACAACGGGATAGAGTGCGCCCAGTGCCACACCTGTGACTGTACCGAACGTCAGCAAATTCATAAATTGGCGACGCCCCATATCGGGAACATCGGGATTTCCAGCAGAAGATTGAGCCATGACCTGCCTTTACGGTTTTAAGTTACGTTTGTTTGTTAGCTGTTAGCGAACTTGTACGTGCAGAGAAAGGAGGATAATTGCCGTTAATCTGCTCGCACAAATTTTAGGCCGCGAAAATTCCTTTTAAGAATGCGCCTTCCAGCCTTTATTAGAGTATTATTACATTTTTTGAACTTTGTCTTTTATTGTTTAATGGATTAACTCAGGAGCAACCATGACGGGCCAGGATTTACACCAGCTACTGCTAGAAAAATGGGGAAAGTCTTACGATATCAGATTGCGGCGAACGCGGGGCAAGATTTTTGTACAAGTTATGTGGAAATATCTAGAACAGGCATCTTTTCCGATGACGGAGGCTGATTATTTCGAGCATTTGGATGCGGTGGCCAATTACCTCAACGGCTGGGGAAGCACTGAACAGGTGAGAGAATACATCGTAACTACTCGCGATCGCCCGCGTTTGGGCAAAGCTGTCAGCGTTCCTCTAGATTTGGGTGAAAGAGCCTCCGAGTGGTTGCTAGACGAGTTTTGAATCACTCAGTCGATTTTAGATTTTAGATTTTAGATTTTAGATTGACTCTACAGCCGGGATCTGGGGGAGTTCCCTAAAGTTTTGTGTCGCGCCGCGGCTGGATTAGTTGAGCCCAAAGTCCCGAAAATCGATCGGCGAGCTTGTCATACGACTTCCTGCTGGTGAGAAACTAAGCTGTGGCGCATCTAATTTGCACAGTTGTTTTGATTCAAAGTCTTGTGTGGCGGGCTTTGCTGCGCGCCCGCAACTGTGGGATTTAAATACCGCAACAGTTTCTGGGGCTTTTTAGGGGCTTTTTAAATTTTGGGCGATCGGACTTCTAGCTTACCAAAATCATCCGAAGCAATTTCTGTCAACAATTTCACATACAATGAGTGTCAGATATCTTGTGAAATTTAGGAGAATGTTGTAATGGGTGTTGCACTGGGAATGGTTGAAGTCTTAGGATTTCCCGCTGCAGTAGAAGTTGCGGACTCAATGGTGAAAGCAGCCCGTGTTACTTTAGTTCGCTATGAGAAAATAACCCGCGCCTACTGGACAATTATAGTGCGAGGAGATGTTTCTGAAGTGCAAGCAGCCGTTGCTGCTGGAATTGAATCAGTTAAAAAGGTCGATGGCGGAAAGTTGCTATCGTATCACATAATTGCTCGTCCCCACGAGAATCTGGATTACATTTTGCCGATCGGCTACACTCCCGAAGTAGAACAGTTCCGAATGTAGTCAAAGTTTTGACAAAACTTTGGTGTGGAATTTTAACTTTTAGTAATTATAGAGGCGCGGGCGATCGCGTCTCTATATTTTTTTGTCGGCAAGTCGATCGATCTTTCTGTGAAGTTTTTAGCGTCCTAAAAGCTTTACCAAACCAACCCCGCCAAAATACAAGCTCAGCACCGCACCTCCTAAAAGACTTTGCGTTAAAGGGTCAGTAGAAGGCGTTAAAACCGCTCCCAAAACTGCTGCTCCCAAGACTACATACCGCCAGCCGGAGAGCATTTGGTTGGAAGAAACTATGCCCAAAACACCGAGCAATACCTGGAGAATCGGGATTTGAAAAGCTAAGCCAGTGCTGAACATTAACAGCAGCACAAATTTAAAGTATTTGTCGATCGACCACAACTGCTCCACAACATCCGCCCCATAGCTAACAAAGAAATTAAGCGCCGCCGGAATCAGAGCAATGTAAGCAAAGACTAACCCGCCCAAAAATAGGAAACTCGAACCGAAAAACACCGGCCCCAGCAACCTGCGTTCTTTGCGAGTCAAACCGGGGAGAACAAACAGCGCTATCTGGTAAAAAATAAACGGACTGGCTATAAGCAAACCGCTGTATCCGGCTACTTCGATAGAAACAAAGAAATACTCGCCCGGAGCTAGTTGCAGAAACTTGACGGGCCCGGCCGGTACTTCTAGCAGTTGGACTATAGGTTTAACTGTGAAAAAGCAACCGATTACAGCGATTACTACTGCAATTAGCGAGTAAAAAAGTCGCTGACGCAATTCTTCTAAATGGTCGAATAAAGACATTTCAACTTCGTCAGGAAGTTCGTCGAGAAATTCGTTTTCTAAGTTGCGAGAACCCATCGCACCGCCTGCGATTGGTGCAATGCTGTTTTCGGAGCTAATTGCTTCGAGGTTGTTGTCGGAACCTTGTTCGGATGTCTCCAAGTTTGAGGGCGCAGTCATAGGGAATGGGTAATTGGTAATGGGTAATTGGAAATTGGTAATTAATTGGAAATTGAAAATTGAGAATAGTTATTTCATAATTGCTCCGACTTCCTTCTTCATTCTTTATTCTGACTTCAGCAGCAGAAGGAACGATCGATAATTAATCCGTGTAGCGGTGTCAAAATCCGTGTCGTGCCTTGATTATTCAATGACGATCGCAATTTTGCCGATCGCGCGGCCCGTTTCGCTGTAAGCGTGGGCTGCTGCTACTTCTTGTAAGCTGTAAGTGCGATCGACAATCGGCTCAACTTTATCGGATTCTATTAACTCCCGCAAAGCCTCTAAATCGCTGGGGTTGGCATTGGCTAGAATGAATTTAGCTTTTTTACCCGATATAAACCAGCTTGTTAACATCGGTGCGAGGTTCTCGAAACTTGGCAAAGTCGAGATATAAACTCCCTCTGGTTGCAGCACTTTTTCGCATTCAGCAAATGTTCTTTTCCCGACAGCATCTAAAATTATATCATATTTATCTGTTTGTTGAGTAAAGTCAACTTCCTCGTAATCCAGGACAAAATCTGCTCCCAAACTCTTGACCAATTCTCTATTTTTTGCACTGCAAACTCCCGTTACTTCCGCATTCATTGCTTTCGCAACTTGCACGGAAAAAGTGCCGACTCCGCCGGAAGCACCGTTAATCAATACTTTGTTTCCTGCTTGGATTTGACCCAAATCCCTGAGCGATTGCAAAGCAGTTAAACCTGCGATCGGTACTGCTGCTGCTTCTGCATGAGTGATGTTTTTCGGTTTAATTGCTGCATCGGATTCTGGCACGGCCGCGTATTCGGCGCAAGCACCCCCATTGATGGGATTTAAGAAAGTATAAACTTCATCTCCGGGTTGAAATTTGGTGACTTCCCGGCCGACTTCCACGACAACTCCCGATATGTCAGAACCGACTATTCGAGGAAAGTTATATCCTGTTAATAGTTGCAGGTGTCCTTGCCGGATTTTCCAGTCTACGGGATTGACGCTGCTAGCGCGAACTCGCACTAACAATTCGTTGGATTTGGCTATCGGCTTTTCTAACTCTCGGTACTGCAATTCCTCGGCTGAACCGTAGCGATCGAACGCAACTGCTTTCATGGCAAATTTCCCGGTCTATTTTTAAGAGAAGACTCAATCCTTTACAATTACAGCACATTCGATCTAAATGTGACACAGTAAATTGAGCTAGACTTGTAGCAGCGGGCGATCAACTCTTGGAGGCCTCCAGACCGAAAGCATCCAGGATACAAGCCCCCAGATTCATTCCGAAAGCAGACTCAGGACCCAGAAATAAAAAACCTGTATCCGAGAAACTTGCCCCCCGAATTTATCCGTGGGGTCAATGCTTCAATTCTTTAATCTAAAATCTAAAATCTAAAATCGATTGACAGGACGCAGGCGTGAGGCAATGGGTTCGCTGGCAAGCGTGCGATCGACTAGAGATTAAAATTAATAGGAAGAGGGCGGGCGATCCCATAACCCTGAGCATAATCTACTCCAATCTCCCGCAATTTTTCTAAGATAGTCTCGTCTTCGACAAACTCAGCTATAGTTTCAAGATTCATCGCATGGGCAATACGATTAAAGCCTTCAACGAGCGCTTGAGAAATCAAATTATGACTAATATTCTTGACAAAAGCACCATCAATCTTTAAATAATCAACTGGTAAATTCATCAGATAAGCAAAAGAACTCAACCCACTGCCAAAATCATCTAAAGCAAAGCAACAGCCAATCTTTTTGAGTTCGCCCATGAAATATCTGGCTTGCTCAAAGTTTGCGATCGCTGCGGTTTCCGTGATTTCAAAACCAATGGTTTGTGGGGGGACTTTGTAGCGAGAAAATTGTTCGATTAAAAACCTCAGAAACTGATTGTTACTAATGCTGGCCCCAGAAAGATTGATCGTATACAAGCCTTGGTTAACATCTTTTTCCGGCAATTTGTGATAATTAGAGAAAAAAGTTTCGATTACCCAACAATCGATCTCAGTTATCAAGCCATAACGCTCCGCGGCGGGAATAAACTCATTTGGAGATACTACTTCTCCATTTTCGTCCAGCATTCTGAGCAAAATCTCATAATGCTCTACTAATGGGTTAGAGCTAATAGAGACAATCTTTTGGCAGTAGAGACGAAAATGATTGGTTCCCAACGCTCGGCTGATTTGGGAAATCACCAGTCTCTCACCACGTTGTTTAATTACTTCCTCATCATCTAGGCTATAAACATGAACACAGTTGCGGCCTCTCGCTTTGGCGGCATAACAAGCTGCATCAGCCTCTCCCAGAACCTGCATCAAATCTTTGCTGGTTTGGTTAATGGCAACAACTCCAATGCTGACCCCGATGATAAAGGTTTTGCTATTCCAAATAAACCGAAACTGATGCACTAAGTCTTTGAGTTTTTCTGCAATCTGAGCTGCTTCAGAGAGCGAACACTGAGAGAGCAAAATACCAAATTCATCACCTCCCAAGCGAGCCAGCATATCACTAACACGGACTCCCTGTTGAATAAGTGCGGTGATTTGGCGCAGTAGCTCATCGCCAGCAATATGCCCTACGGTATCGTTAACGACTTTGAACTGATCTAAATCTAAATAACAGAGAGCGTGCTGCTGATTGCTATCTTGACAAGAGGCGATCGCCTCAACTAGGTGCTGCTCAAATCTTCGACGGTTGATTAACCCCGTCAGGGCATCGTGACTGGCTTCCCAAGAGAGTTGACGGGTGAGATAGCGCGATTCAGTAACATCATGAAAGACGATAACTGCCCCGATAATTTGACCTTGGCGGTCTCGAATTGGTGCAGCCGAGTCAGCAATGGGGTACTCCGTTCCATCATGGGCAATCAGAATAGTATTGTTAGCTAAGTTCACAATTCGCTCCTCTAATAGAGCCTTGTTTATAGGATTCTCTACTGGCTCTCGTGTTACTTGATCAACAATTAGGAATAATTTAGAGAAAGGAACGCCTTGAACCTCATGAATTTTCCAGCCTGTCAGTCGCTCAGCTATAGGATTGAAATATCTCACATTACCTTGGGCATCTGTAGTGATAACCCCATCACCAATTGATTGCAGTGTCACTTGAGCCAATTCCTTTTCGGCAAAGAGAGACTCTTCAAGACGCTGCCGTTCTTCAATTTCTATCAATAGACGTAAATTCTGCTTTTGGAGTTTTTGTTGCAGCCTTCCGATAGTTAGGTGGGTTTCAACACGAGCTAATACTTCTTCGACTTGAAATGGCTTAGCAATATAATCTACTCCTCCCGCTGCCAGCCCTTGCACCTTATTAAATGTTTCATTTAGCGCACTCAAAAAAATTATGGGAATGTCTGCGGTGCGCTCATCTAATTTTAATTTTCGGCAAACTTCATACCCATCCTGATCGGGCAACTTAATATCTAGTAAAATTAACTCCGTCGATGGAGATTGGGCGGCTCTGAGCGCCATTGCACCTGTCGTGGCACTGCGAACTTTATAACCCTGTGCGCTCAAAGTATCCCTGAGCAGACGTAGGTTATCAGGCAGATCGTCAACAATTAAAATATTGCCTCGGTAGTTTGTAGCTAGATCGCTAACCCTATCGCTAGTTCTATCAACAATCATACTCATTTCCCTAGTTTCCTGCTAGAGGAATATAAACATATGCACAAATAGTATAGTTTAATTATTCGGTTAAAAAAGTCACTTTACCCACAAAGAAGTCCTGCGATCCTGGAGATATGGCGCTGGCAAGGGGGCGCAACCATACAAAATCTGAATAGTTCGGTTAGGGGCACTCCCCCCGTGGTTGCCCTTCTTCGGTTCGCCTAACATCATAAGAAGATTGTTTCAACCCAAGCAGCCGATTTATGAACAAGCACATTTCTCACATGGCAAGTCTACTCGTCATTGCGATCGGATGTCTCGTGCTGCTGGGTTGGCAATTTGACATCTCCCTACTCAAAAGTGGTTTTCCCGGTATGACTGCGACCATGAAAGCAAACACGGCAATTTGCTTTTTGCTGGCTGGAGTTTCTTTGAGATTGTTGCAGTACCAAAGACTAACCCGACTGCATTATCGAGTCGCTCAAGGGACGGCAGGATTCATCATCATCATCATCGGGCTGCTGACGCTGAGCGAGTATCTCTTTGGTTGGCATCTGGGCATTGATGAGTGGCTTTTCCGGGATGTCGGGTCTTCAGAGACTCCTGATCCGGGGCGAATGGCAGTGAATACCGCCTTAAATTTTGTGCTGATGGGAGTAGCACTATTACTGCTAGGGAAAAATTCCCAACGGGACACTTGGTTGGCTCAGATTTGCAGTAGTGTTGCAGCTTTAATGTCTCTGCTAGCTTTATTTGGATACATCTTTGAGGTCAAAATTTTCGCCCAACTAATCGTAGTTACAACAGCTCAAGTACCATCCACGATCCTAAGCTTTTTCATCCTCTATGGGGGAATTTTATGGCTCCGACCCAACGAAGGATTAATGCAAGTAGTAACCAGCCCGCTAGTCGGCGGAGTGATGTTGCGGTGGTTGCTGCCTTGGGCAGTAATCTTTCCAGTGGTAATGAACTGGTTCACTCTTCATGGGGAAAAAGTAGGCTGGTATAACGCTGAATATGGCTATGCCTTGCGGTCAACCATCATGGTTCTCACGTTCTCAATTCTCATTTGGGGGACGGCTCGATCTCTAAACCAGATAGATTTCAATCGCCAACAAACCCAAGTAGAGCTTCAAAAACTTAATGCAACTTTAGAAAATCTTGTGACTGAACGGACTGAAGCTATACGACAATCACAGGCTCGTTTTGCTGGAATTCTAGAAATAGCCAACGATGCAATTATTTCTGTCGATCGCACTCAACAGATTACCCTGTTTAATCAAGGGGCGGAAAAGATTTTCGCCTATAAAACAGAGGAAGTTTTAGGGCAACCCCTAAGCTTACTGCTGCCAGAGCCGTTTAGGAATGCTCACCAGCAGCATATCCAACAATTTGCTCAATCTTCTGGTAGAGCGCGAAGGATGGCAGAACGAGGTGAGATTTTTGGTCGCCGTCAAGATGGCACTCTGTTTCCGGCTGAAGCCTCAATTTCTAGGCTGGAAATGGGAGACGAAACGGTATGTACTGTTATTCTGCGCGATATTAGCGATCGCAAAAAAGCCCAGGAAGAATTACTTCAAACAACAACGCTGCAAAAAGCCATTTTAGATAGTACCAACTACACCATCATTTCCACCGCCGTAGATGGCACGATTCTTACCTTTAATCAAGCCGCCGAGAGATTGCTGGGATATAGTGCCGAAGAAATTGTGGGGAAAGCAACACCTGAGATCCTTCACGACAAGGAGGAAGTCGTGCGGCGCGCCGAAGATTTATCTGCTGAGATGGGAATCTCTATCGAACCAGGATTTGAGACTTTTGCGGCCAAGGCACGCCTTGGAATGCCAGACGAGTACGAATGGTCCTACATCCGCAAAGATGGCAGTCGCTTTCCATTACTCCTCTCGGTGACGGCTTTATATGACCCAGAGGGCAAGATCACAGGGTTTCTCTCCATTGGAAACGATATTACCCTCCGCAAGCAAGCAGAAGCATCACTGGCACGCATGGCAGCGATTGTGGAACATTCTGGTGAGGCAATGATTAGCAAGTCCTTAGACGGCATCATTTTAAGCTGGAACAATGCAGCAGAAGAAATCTTTGGCTACAAGGCTGAAGAAATTATAGGACAATCGATTACTATTCTAATTCCACCTCATCTTATCTACGAAGAACAGCAAACTCTCGCCACGCTTCGACAAGGAGAAATAATTAAAAACCATGAAACTGTGCGCGTCCGCAAAGATGGACAGCTTATCGACATCAATTGTACCATATCACCTCTGAAGGACACAGCAGGCAGAATTCTTGGGGCTTCTGTAATTAAACGCGACATCACTGCTCGCAAGCGTGCTGATATCGAGCGCCAACAAATGGAGACAGCTTTACAAAAGAGTGAAGAGCAGTTTCGCCATGCGTTTGAAGATGCGTCGATCGGGATGGCAATCCTTTCCCTTGATGGGCATTTTCTTAAAGCCAATTCGGTTTTATGTCAGATTCTGGGTTATTCCCAAGCAGAACTTTTAGGGTTAACGTATCAAAGCATTACCCATCCTGACGATTTAGAAATGGACATCAAAAACGTCAATCTTCTATTAACAGGAAAAATAGAAAGTTACTCTCAAAGAGAAAAGCGTTATATCCATAAGCAAGGACATATTATTTGGGGTTTACTTAATGGCTCAATAATCAGAGATAAGGCGGGAAATGCGCTAAGTCTTATTGCTCACGTTCAAGATATTACGGACAGAAAAAAAGCTCAAGACAAGCTAGAACTGCAAAGCATTATTATGAATAATATGGCAGGTGGCGTATGTTTAGTCAAAGCCTCAGACTTGACGATGGTCTACACTAATCCTAAATTTGATGCGATATTTGGCTATACAGAGGGCGAACTCGCAGGTCAACCCATTGGTGTAATAAATTATGTCGATACACAGGTTACACCCGACGAAACCGTTGAAGATATTGTGACTCAACTCGATCGGGATGGGGAAGCGAAATATGAAGTCTACAACAAAAAAAAAGATGGCACACTCTTTTGGTGCAGAGTTCATACATCTAGGTTTGAGCATCCTGAATACGGAACTGTATATGTTGCCGTTCAGGAGGATGTATCGCAGCTAAAACTTGCTCAGCAAGCCTTACAATCCACCACAAATCGCCTTAACTTTCTCCTGAACTACAGTCCCGTCGTCATTTTTAGCAGTAAAGCTGATGGCGACTATGGCGCAACCTTCATCAGCGAAAACATCAAAGACGTAATGGGCTACGAAACTAAAGCATTTTTAGAAGAGTCTGGATTTTGGATGAATCATCTGCATCCCGATGAAGTAGACCAGGTGGTTAATGGAATAACTAACCTGTTCACCGATGATTTTTATTTTCAGGAATTCCGTCTTCTGCACGCAGATGGGAATTATCGCTGGGTACTCGAACAACTCAAGCTAATTCGCGATCGTGCAGGTAGACCAGTGGAAATCTTGGGATATTTAATTGATATTAGCGATCGCAAACAAGCTGAGGTAGAACTTCTGCAGGCAAAAGAAGCAGCAGAAGCAGCCAACCAAGCCAAGAGTGTCTTCCTCACCAATATGAGCCACGAACTCCGCACCCCCCTCAACTCAATTTTGGGATTCACGCAATTGATGAGCTATGAGAGCAATCTGACTCCTTCTCTCCAAGAACATTTACAGATTGTCAATCGTAGCGGTAGACATTTATTGGACTTGATTAACGATATTTTAGATTTATCCAAAATAGAGAGCGGACGGATGACCCTAAATCCTTCTGACTTTGCTTTCACAAGTTTGCTGACTTCTATTGAACAAATGTTCCAACTTAAAGTCCAATCTAAAGAATTGCAACTCATTTTCGAGCTAGATCCAGACATTCCTGAATTTGTGCATAGCGACGAGAAAAAACTCTATCAAATCTTGGTCAATCTGCTCGGTAATGCGATTAAGTTTACCAATCAAGGAAGCGTCTCCCTACGGGTAAGAGCAGCACAAAGAGACAACACATCCTGTCACCTATGTTTTGAAGTTGAGGATACAGGCGTGGGAATTGCGCCCACAGAAATTGACAGCTTATTTAAGGTATTTGTGCAAGCCCAAGCTGGAAATAATTTGAGTCAAGGCAGTGGGCTTGGTTTAGCCATCAGTCAAAAACTCGTCAAACTTATGGGCGGTCTGATTCGGGTTAAAAGCACTTTGAACCGAGGTAGCACTTTTTCCTTTGAGATTCGTGTTCAGTTACCTCAAGCAGAATCCTTACCCCCAAAATCAATTAATCAAAGAGTAATTAGTTTAGCTCCCGGACAACCGGCTTACCGCATTCTTGTCGTTGAAGATTTAGCAGAAAATCGCCGCTTGTTAGTCGATATCCTTACTTCCATTGGCTTTGAGGTGAGACAAGCAACACAGGGAGTGGAGGCAATCTCACTGTGGGAGAGTTGGTTGCCACACCTGATTTTCATGGATCTGCGAATGCCCATCATGGACGGCTACACAGCTACTAAATATATTAGAGAACACCCTCAGAGCCAAGAAACTGTCATTATTGCTTTAACTGCCAGTGTTTTTGAAGAAGATCGAGAGAAAGTTCTTATGGCTGGCTGTAACGACTTTATCAGCAAGCCATTTCAGCAGAGAGAACTTTTTGATAAACTCGCTAAATATTTGGGATTACAATATATCTACGAAGTCCTAGAAAAAACTCCACAAAAACTATTAACTGAAACTGTGTCTGTAGAAGATATATCCGTGATGTCCCCTGAGTGGTTAGAACAAATGTATCAAGCCGCTTACTATCTCGATACCGAAGTTATGAATGAATTAATTGTACAGATTCCAGAATCTAAAGCAGGTTTGTCCAAGGCACTAACCGATTATATCAATAATTTTAATTCTGACCGAATTATGGATTTAATTCGACCTCTGCTCCCCAATTCACTTTAGCTATCGAGTTTAAGGACAAAGAAGCTATAGTGCTGTAAGCGGTGGCTATATTTCCGAAACCAACAGGGGAAAGGATTTGGAAATTTTTGGACAGGTGTATGGCAGATATCCATCAGCATGAGGAAATGGCATACACATTAGATGGAATGTGCTGTATCATATAGCAATCCTAAATGATTTGTGAATTTCTTACTCCCTCCCCTTGATAAGGGGAGGGTTGGGGTGAGGTAAAAAGTTTACGATTCCTGCAAGAATTGCTATATAGCAATTCTATTTCGTCTGTGGAAGGGATTTATTTTTTGTATTAACCGCAGAGGCCACCGAGAAAGAGAAAAGAGATAGAGAAATGATTGATTTAACAGGAAAGATAATTTTAGTAACTGGTGGCTCGAAAGGGATTGGTGCAGTGACGGTACGGACTCTGGTTAATGCTGGGGCCGAGGTGATTTTGCATTACTTTCGCAGTCAGAAAGAAGCTGAAGCGATCGCAGCAAGTGTTGGGCGCGATCGCTGTTATTTATTGGCAGCAGATTTGAGGGTGGAAAACGCGGCCTCGACTTTGTGGCGAGATGCTTTAAAATGGCGGGGTCATATTGATATTTTAGTTAATAATGCGGGGATTATGCAGTCAGCGGGTATCGAGGACGAGTTCGATATTTGGTCGTCAGCTTGGCAGCAAACTCTACAAGTTAATTTAGTTGCCGTTGCCGATTTGTGCCGGGAATCTATTCTGCATTTTCAAACTCGCCGAGTCGGTACAATTATTAATATAGCAAGTCGCGCTGCTTTTCGCGGCGATGACCCGAATTATCTGCACTACGCCGCTTCTAAAGGTGCTATTGTTGCTTTAACTCGCAGCATTGCTAGAGGGTTTGCGGCTGATAATATTTTGGCTTTTACAGTTGCACCGGGATTTGTCAGTACAGAAATGTCTAATCAGTTTATTCAAGAGTTCGGTGAAGCTGATATTATTCGCGATATCCCGATCGGCAAAATCGCTCCTCCTCAAGATGTTGCTAATGTTATCGCGTTTTTAGCATCCGGTTTGGCTACGCACGCTACCGGGACTACGATCGATATTAACGGCGCCTCTTATGTGCATTGAGACAATTACTGTAAAATACCTCTCAAGGCTCACGCTGACATCTTTTAAAACCAACTAATTTATCACTTTAGCAAGATGCTAAAAACTCGCTTAATAACTTAGCGTTAGATGAGAAGATAGTCTGAGGAAAGTTGATTATGACAACGAATAACGGCACCAACACCAAACGAGTTGCCATACTCATTGAAAATGGAGTTGAAGATTCCGAATTTCTAGTTCCTTACAACGCCTTAAAACAAGCAAATTTTGATGTAGTTGTCCTCGGTTCGCGGACAAACGAAAAGTATGCAGGGAAACAAGGAAAAGTTGCCCAGCAAGCTGACGGAACTACCACAGAAGCAGTGCCTGCAGAATTCGATGCAGTGATAATTCCCGGCGGTATGGCTCCGGATACAATGCGGACTAATCCCAACACAGTAAGGTTTGTACGAGAAGCATTTGAGCAAGGAAAACTCGTCGCTGCGGTTTGCCACGGCCCGCAAGTTTTGATTGAAGCCGACTTGCTCAAAGGCAAAAAGGCGACTGGTTTCTTGGCAATTAAAACAGACATGATTAATGCCGGAGCCAACTACATTAACGAAGCTTTAGTAGTTGACGGCAACTTGATCACTTCCCGCCAACCGGGAGATTTAGCAATATTTACCACCGCAATTATGGCTCGGCTCGGTTACGGCGGAAAAGAAGTCGGTTTGCCAGAAGAAACTGACACAAATGCAGAATGGTGGAAATTAGCTAATGGTTGGGGAGGTTCTACACAAGGCGACATTGTTAAAGGTTTGAATACCGCCCTCGCAGGGGAACGCTATGCTTGCGAAGCCTTTGAACATTATGCGGAAAAAACCCAAGACAGCGATTTGCGATCGCTCTTGAAAGAAATGATTCAAAACAAACAGCACCACATCATCGCTCTCGAAAAACGCCTCAACGATTTCGGTGAAAAACCCTCAATTCCTGCCCAAATTGCTGACAAGTACGCTAAGTTAAAAGCTTCTATGCAAGGAACCGATGAAACGTTCTTGCTGCGGAGCACTCTCGGTGATTTGCAAACCGGTGTTGTCGATATCAACAACCTGCGGGTAAAGTTCACAGATCCGGTATCAACGACCATTTTGACAGAGATAGAATCGGATTTGTCTAAGTGTGAACAAGTCATTGCTAAACTCTTCCGCGCCCGTGCAGTTTCCCAGGAAATTAAGTCGCCTAAACCTTCAACTAGCCCCGCTGTAAAAATGTAATCAGCAAGAGGATCAATAAGTTTGTAGTTTTGTTGAAAGGTGAAAACTCGCACCTATATCGCAACTACAAACTTGCTCTGCCATCCTAGAATATAGCGTTTGCGGTAAAATAAAACCCAACACTAAAAAGCAGATATTCAACTAACTGCAAAGTGGAGGGTTTTATTCAATAGGTTTTATTTTTGTTTCAGCGGGAGACGGCGGGTTTGAAGGAAGCTTGCGACATCCAAGGGCGGTACAAGCCCCCGGATTCATCCGTGCATAAATAAAAAATATAGTATCCGATAAGCAGCCCCCGGATACATCCGTGAGGTCGCTTTCTTCAATTCTTCAATTCTAAGACCGAAAATCTAAAATCTAAAATCTAAAATCTAAAATCGATTAACCAGCCCTCGGATACATCCGTGAGGTCGCCTTCTTAAATTCTTAAATTCTTAAATTCTTAAATTCTTAAATTCTAAAATCCAAAATCTAAAATCTAAAATCGATTGGCTTGTCCCCTCTTCCTTTAGACAGGAGACACCTGGGCTATAAATGCGCTACTGTGTTGCCAATATTTTGATGAGGAAAAAAAGGCTGTGGTTCCCTTACGCGATGAAAATCCCATTACTATCACTCCCTACGTCACCTACGGGCTGATTGCGGCAAACATATTAGTATTTTTGTACGAACTCAGTTTGGCCGATCGACAATTAACCGAATTTTTCTACTCTTGGGCCGTAGTTCCTTGCCAGTTAAGCAATATGTGTCGGGTTGCTCTGCCCGTTTCGCCATTTCCCGAATGGACGACACTAATTAGCTCCCAATTCCTGCACGCAGGCTTTCTTCACATTGCCGGAAATATGTTATTTTTGTGGATTTTTGGCAACAACGTAGAAGACCGTTTAGGACACGTCAAATTTATAATATTTTACCTTACTTGCGGCGTTTTAGCATCACTAACTCAGTGGTTTTTTTCCTCCGCATCTGCCATTCCGTCCCTAGGTGCTAGCGGCGCGATCGCAGGCGTGATGGGAGCTTACATTCTCAGATATCCCCAAGCCAAAGTTCTCACACTGCTGCCATTAGGAATCTTTATTACCACTGTCAGAGTCCCCGCTTTCTTCTTTCTAGGATTTTGGTTTGCACAGCAAGCATTGAGCGGCCTGGCTTCCTTGAATGCCCCGGCAAGTGTCGGCATGGAATCCGGGGGAGTTGCCTACTGGGCCCACGCTGGCGGCTTTGTTTTCGGCGCTATTCTAGGCCCTTTGTTGGGACTTTTTTCTGAAGATAATCGGATTTAATTTTTCACCGCAGATGAACAAAAATTAACGCAGATAAACTGCCAAAGAAATCGGCGTTAATCTGCGTTAATTTGTGGTTTCAAACCTCTTATCTTCCTAGATAAACGTCAAGTCAAATTCCGAAAGAGCAGAAACCCCAGTTACACCATTTAACTTCGCCAAAATGCGAGAATCACTGCCGGTGACGTTATTGCCATTGCCGTCATAAATGATGTAAGTATTGCCCCCGGAATCGTAGGCAAACAAGAAAGCACTTCCTCCCAGAATATTTGCAGAAACCGTTGTCTGCACGTTCAGCAGAACTTGGGTGTTACCGCTGAGATTGGCAAATCCGGGGGCAAAATTAAACTGATCGGCGATCGGCACACCGAGACCGCTAAAATCAGTAATCACATCATATCCGCCCGCCGCGATCGCAGCCTCGATCGCCGCCGAAGAAGACGCATCAAAAGCCGGCCCACCTTGTGCAGGGCTGGTATAGCGGAATTGATTGTTGCCGCCACCCCCTGTCATGGTATCTGCGCCGAGGCCCCCTACGAGTACGTCGTTATCCACACCGCCGTTAATCGTATCGTTGCCGCCTTGACCGTCAATAGTATCGCTGCCCGCCAAACCGTCCAAATTGTCCGGCAAAGAACCCCCAACTAAATTGTTAGGCCCGCTATCAGCAGGCAAGATTTGAACGGTGACAGTACCTACGCCCGGAACTGTCCCGAATCCGTCGCTGACGCTGTAGGTGAAAGCAGTTGTACCCGCTACGTTGCCGGGGATGAATTGCACTTGAGAGACAAGATTTACAGCTACCCCCAGTTGTGGTGTGCTGACATTGATAATGCTGAGTGTCCCTTTTTGCGGACTGGAATCGTTCGCCAGTACGTCGATGAAAGTGGGCAGCAAATTATTCGTATTGGTAAATACGATGCCGTCATCGACAGCAATCGGCGACAGGATAGTGGGAACAGTTACGGAGGTATCGAAAGAATTGATGTTAATCGCCACTGACGCTGCTGCCGTGCCGCCTTGGTCGTCAGCTACGCTGTAGCTGAAAGAACCGGCTTGCCCGATCACGTTTGTTCCCGGTTGGAATTTCAGCCCAAGTAAATCCTGAACGGTTAACTTTTGGTTCACGGTGAGGGGGCTCGTACCCGTAATTACCTGACCAAAAGTAGGATTTGGAAGTCCGACTACCGCGATCGACAGCGGCTGGCCCTCGGGGTCGCTGGGCGCCGAAATGCTCAGAGACAGAGGCAAATTCTGCAAACCAGTCACCGTCTTGCCAGCTTCCACGATCGGCGGCTGGTTAGGAGTCGGAGATGTAAAACTCGGCGGAGTCGGCCCCCCGCCCAAAGGCGGAGGAGTTGGGGGCGCCGCAGTGGGAGTCGGGACGATGGAAGGACTCGGACTCGGAGTTGTCCCGCCCGCAGTCGGACTCGGACTCGGACTCGGACTCGTACCCGGAACCTGTACCGGCAATGGATCCGTTGTGGGGTTAGTTGTTGTGCCTGTTATGGGGTTAGTTGTTGTCCCCGTTGTGGGGTTAGTTGTTGTACCCGTTGTGGGGTTCGTTGTTGTGCCTGCTGGTGTTGGAGTTGTGGTCGCTGGTGTTGGAGTTGTGGTCGCTGGTGTTGGAGTTGTGGGGTTAGTTGTTGTCCCCGTTGTGGGGTTAGTTGTTGTCCCCGTTGTGGGGTTAGTTGTTGTCCCCGTTGTGGGGTTCGTTGTTGTCCCCGTTGTGGGGTTAGTTGTTGTACCCGTTGTGGGGTTAGTTGTTGTCCCCGTTGTGGGGTTAGTTGTTGTCCCCGTTGTGGGGTTAGTTGTTGTCCCCGTTGTGGGATTCGTTGTTGTCCCCGTTGTGGGGCTAGTTGTTGTCCCCTCAATGGTGAAGGGATTGTCGTTTACGCGCGGTATTTGAGCTGTAGTGAATCGAGATTCATCTAGCGAGGTCGATCGAACATCAATCAACACCGCCAAAAATTCCCCAGTTCGCCTGTCCCTAATAATCGTGTTGCTAGAATTCGAGCCTTGGCCCTGGAAAATTTCTAACTCTGTAAAGTTCAGACCTCCAGCCAGACCGATCGAATCTCCCGCATTAAAATCTCTAATTACATCAGCATCGCCGATTTCGCGGCCGCCAGTAGTGAGAAACCCGTTGCTACCAGGCGACGTACCCACCCTACCGAGAACAAAGATATCCGATCCGTCGCCTCCTGTCAGAGTATCCGATCCGCGATCGCCCGAAAGAATATCATCCCCAGGCCCCCCAGACAAAGAATCATTGCCGTCGCCCCCGAAGATCAGGTCATCACCCTCGCCGCCGTCACCAGTATCATTACCAACACCGCCGGTGATGACATCCCCGCCCTCCTGGCCCAACAAAATATCATTGCCAGCGCCGCCGATCAGGCAGTCGTTACCCGTGTCGCCAAAAACAGTGTCACTGCCCTTGTCGCCAAAAATCAGGTCGTCCTCCCCACCACCGCGCAGACAGTCATTGCCTTTACCGCCGTACAGCGAGTCGTTGCCTTCAGCACCCAAGACAATATCGTTGCCCTGGTCGCCAAAAGCTACGTCACCGCCCTCGTCGCCAGAAACCAAGTCATCGCCTTTGCCGCCCCGCGCCGTGTCATTACCGCGCCCGCCCTCAACGATATCTTTACCAGCGCCACCGTTGAGAGAATCGTTACCGTCTTCGCCCCTGAGTAGATCGTCCCCGTCTCGACTCAAAAGTGTGTCGTCGCCGGCACCCCCGGCAATCGTGTCATTGAACAAACTGCCGATTAAATAATTACTGCCCTCATTTGCGACAACTAAGCCATCGACAAAAAGTGGCTCTGGGGGAGGCGTGGGAACTGTCAGAGGTGGCCGCGGCACCGGGCTGATTGAAATGTCCGGGCCCGTCCCCATCATCATCGGCTCCGTCCCCGTCATCATCGGCTCCGTCCCCGTCATCATCGGCTCCGTCCCCGTCATCATCGGCTCCGTCCCCG